>JBGUGY010000350.1:0-4982 GCA_045111775.1 Bacteroidaceae bacterium
GGTTGAGCTGAAGAAGCCAATCGTAATAAGTCCTTCGGACAAGCGTCCGATAAAGGTTATCCTCGACGAGCAACTGAAGAATACCGACATTGACTATAAAATCACCGCGAAACATATTCTGCTTTTCAAGAAAAAGCCTACGCCTGCTACAATCAAGACCAACTATCAGTTTCACGGATACGTTATGGACAGCAAGTCGCACGAGAGCCTCATCGGGGCAAACGTGTACTGTCCTCTGCTGGCAACCGGCTGCACCACAAACGCCTACGGCTATTTCAGTATGCCGCTGCCCGAGGGCGAATACGATGTTACAATCTCGTACATGGGCTACGAGCCTATGCACACAAAGATAAAACTGAGCGGCAACACCTTCAAGAACGTTATGCTTAACGAGTCGCTGAAGCTGCCCGAGGTAATTGTTGAATCGGACCGTCCCGACACAGGCAGCCGCAGCACGCGAATGAGCGCGATGACAATCTCGCCTCAGCAGATAATGAGCACGCCTGCCATTTTGGGCGAGGCAGATGTACTGAAATCGCTACAGATTCTGCCGGGCGTGCAGCAGGGAATGAGCGGCACAAACGCCATAAGCGTACGAGGCGGCAGCTCAGACCAGAACTTGTATCTGCTCGACGGCGTGATGCTCTACAACGTGAACCATTTCTTGGGCATGGCATCGGCTTTCATGCCCGAGGCAACAAAGCATATCGACTTTTACAGCGCATCGTTTCCGGCACGATATGGCGGCAGACTGTCATCTATCGTAGATGTAAGAACGAAGGACGGCGACATGCAGAATTTCCACGGATTGTTCTCCATCGGTCTGCTCTCGTCTCACCTCTCGTTCGAGGGTCCGATAAAGAAGGAACGCACATCGTTCTTCCTCTCGGCACGACGCTCGTATGCCGGCTGGCTGATGAGCATCATGGCAAAGCAAGACGACGAGCAGCTGAAGTCGATGGACCTCTACTTCTACGACATAAACGCCAAACTGAGTCATAAGCTAAGCAACAACGACCGCCTCTATCTCGGCTTCTATCAGGGCAGAGACGGCTTTTACGAGGAGTTCAGAAGCGAAAATGAACGATATTACAACGGCGAGAGCCTGACAGACAAATCGGGCTGCGACCTGAACTTAAAGTTCGGCAACACGCTTCTCAATGCGCGCTGGAACCACATCTTCTCGCCAAGCGTATTCGGAAACATCATGGTTGGATACAACCAGTTCAAGATGTATATCAACAACAAGAATTTCTACAACGACGATTTCTTCATATCCAACTACAACTCGGGCGTAAACGACCTTACGGCGCAGATTGACCTCGACCATCACACATTCCGCAACCATCACATCAAATTCGGCGGCGGATACACGATGCACCGCTTCAAGCCCGAAACGCAGACTAACAGATATACCGAGAGCGAGGTTTCGGATGGGGCTACAACAAAAACAGACTACAAATCGTCATCGGCAGGCGAAGAATCGGACGGACACGAATTCTACGCCTACATCGACGACGACATGAATCTTGGCGACAGATGGCAGTTCAACGCTGGTCTGAGAGCCTTGATGTTCTCCGTTCCTAACAAGACTTATCCAGCCATAGAACCGCGTATGTCGCTGTGCCACAACCTTGGCGGCGGTCTGCGCGCAAAGGCATCGTACTCGGTAATGCACCAGTATGCGCACATGCTAACCACCTCGACGCAGTTGTCGCTGCCTTCAGACCTCTGGGTACCGATAAACGACAAGATAAAGCCTATCAGCGCAGACCAGTGGGCAGTTGGACTTACCTACGACCGCTGGAAGGGCATAGAGCTACAGATTGAGGCATACTGGAAGGAGATGCACAATCTGATTGAATATCGCGACGGAGCAGGCTTCTCGGGCAGCTCTATCGGCTGGTCGGACAAGGTTAGCTCGGGCAACGGAAGGAGCTACGGCATTGAGCTGATGGCGCGCAAGAGCATCGGTCGCACAACAGGCTCGGTAAGCTACACGCTCTCGAAGTCAACACGCCAGTTCTCCGACGGAAGCATAAGCAACGGCGAACGCTATCCGTTCGAGTTCGACCACAGGCACACCTTCAACATCCTTGCCATGTTCAAGGCTACAAAGAGCATCGACCTGAACGCAACATGGTACTTTGCCACTGGCGGATACACCACGCTGTCTACTCAGCAGACAAAATACATCTTTCCACGCCAGAACAATGCCGGACATATTTTCAACGATACAGAACAGTGCGGCTCTTCCGAGTTCTTTGAGGTTGAGTACTACGACTTTGGCAAGCGCAACAACTACAAGATGAAGCCGTCGCACCGCCTCAACCTGAGCGTTGACATTCACAAGAAGCTGAAGCACAGCGAGCGCATCTGGAACATAAGCGTGATGAACGTGTACAACCACAAGAATCAGGACATGCTCTACACCGAAATCTACAAAGACGAAAGCGGCAGAAAGCTCCGCAAAATGAAACAGTTTACGCTGATGACGATAGTTCCGTCGGCATCGCTCACATATAAATTCTGAAGAAAATGAAACGACATATTTACATTCTGGCTCTCGCCATAGCATCGCTCCTCGCCGTTTCGTGCGACGAGGAAATAGGCACGGTAGACTTTAACGAGCAGCCGCGCCTCATCATCAACTCGCTGATGACAGCCAACGACACCGCCAACTTCGTTGAACTTAACCTCACGGGAAATGCCGAGACAAAGCCCGTAAAAGGCGCACAGGTCAGGATTTTCGTCAACGGCAGTCTGTCAGAAGAAATCACTTCGGACAGTTCGACATACATTATAAAAAGTCAGTTCGAAAGCGGCGACAAGGTTAAGATTGAAGCTAAAGCCGACAAATACGAGGCAAGCGCAGAAGTGGTAGTGCCCGACACGGTAGAGGTTCTTTCTATCGACTCAGTAGAGGTGGTGATGTACGACAAGTATCACTACGCGCAACATTTCATGCGCTATTTCATCAGAATAAAAGACCTTAGCGCGCTTTCCGAAACGAAGTATTACAGACTTTCGGTTACACAAGAAGTCACCACGGTTGGAGGATACGGCGTGTACGATGGAATAGTTGACCATGTTAGCTATTACACATATCTCAACCACGAATATGCCTATTCATCGGATATCGCGCTGAGCGAGGGCGAGATAAAGAAAGAAAACAACTTCGAGGACATAGACGACATAGACATGGTAGAAAACGTATTCAACTACTACGGACTCTTCCGCAGTTCGTACTTCAAGAACGGCGAATACACGCTTGCCATCGACATTAAATCGCCATACTACAGAAGCGAAGGATACGCCGAGAACATCCAGTTCGAAATCCGCAGCATTCCGCGGAGCGAATATTTCTATCTGCAAGCCATCGCCTCGTTCCAGAACTACGAGGAAGGCTATGCCCTCACCCCTACCCCAATCGTACCGTCAAACGTGAATGGCGGAACGGGCATCTTCAGCGTGTCGGCAATGGCAAAGGCCGTAGTAACAAGAGATTTGTTGAAAATTAAAAAAGGCGACAAGATATGGTAAAGGACATTGAGAAAACTATAACCCGTATGGCGGCATCGGTTCACTCGCCAAAGAACCGCTTTGCCGCAAACAATGCCTACGGCGAACTATGCCGCAGAATTGGCATAAAGGCGATGGCAGCTGGCAGCACAAGCAGCAGCCACAGAAAACTTTACATGCGCACAGCCGTGGCGGCAAGTCTGGCTCTGATGGTGGGCATCGGCATTGCGTGCATCTCAAACTACGACAAGTGGTTTGCTCCTGCTAAGGTAAGCAAGACCGAGACGACCGCTCCGGCAAAGGCAAAACGCCCAGACATCGTATTCAAGAACCAGCCGATGAAGGTCATTGCCCAAAGGCTGTCTAAGGAATACAACGTGAAAATCATAATAAAAGACAACAGTCTTGCCGAATACAAGGTTACGGCAACCTTCTCGCCCGACGAGAACATAGACGATATTATATCAATCCTTTCGAGCGCAGCTCACTTTAATTACACAAAGAACAACAACGTGTTTGTTCTGAGACGTAGCAACTAAAAACTCTTTGCCCCGGCCAACTCTATACAACGGTCGGGGCTTTTTAAATTCAGAATTCAGAATTGACAATGGACAGTTGACAATTGACAATGATGGATTTGAAGATAAAGTTGAAAATTCACAATTCAGAATTACAGAGAATTTACAGAGGACAATTATTACATGATTTGTTCTTTTGGTAAATACAAAATAGTGGGAAGGTACGTCCAAGGTACGTCCAAGGTACATCCAAGATACATCCAAGGTACATCCAAGGTATATGTAAGATATATGTTGGGTATATGTAAGATATATCCAGAGTACACTCGGGATAAGAGAATGTCTGCGCTCGACCTGTGGTCGCTTGCTACCAAAGGGACGCAAGAATTCGGCAACTTCAAAAAAATACGAGTTTATCGCAAATCAGTAATAATATGCAAAGTTATGAATCATTATGCGGAAAAGAGCCCCAAAAACGACTTTCAAGGTAGGGGGAAGGTTCGGGCTAGCAAGAGGGTAGTAAGACGGTAGCAAGACGGAAGGTTCGAGATACGTATATTGATGCAATTTACACAATTCACAATGAAGAAATTTGAAGGGGGGAATTCATAATTGTCTTTGTTTTGCTAAATTTCCACGCACGACTTATCATTTTCGTTCTGCCAAATTATCGCGCTCGACCTGTGGTCGCTTGCTACCAAAGGTAGAGTGTAGAAATTCAGCTGAACATGAATGACGCAGAAAGCGTCACCTCTCAGTAACCGCAGCATCCGTAGGATCTGCGGACTGAAACGGTACGGATATTTTCGACCCTGAAAGCGGTCGCCCATTGCGACTGACGGGGCACTCATTCAGAGTGCTTTATTGATTGCACAGTATTTTCCGCAGGTCGTTCCGACCTACGGTTACTTAGCGGAGACGCTTTCAGCGTCTGTAAAATAC
>JBGUGY010000351.1:0-2478 GCA_045111775.1 Bacteroidaceae bacterium
TTCTGGCTTCTGCGACAACGAAGAGGAACTGAACAAGTTGGCTGAGAAGGCATTCTCAT
Source organism: Bacteroidaceae bacterium (assembly GCA_045111775.1). Classification (GTDB taxonomy): domain Bacteria; phylum Bacteroidota; class Bacteroidia; order Bacteroidales; family Bacteroidaceae; genus Ga6A1. Next base: position 60 of record JBGUGY010000351.1, read on the forward strand.
TCTCTCCTCAGGTTCTTGTAGAGAAGAGTCTCAAGGGCTGGAAGGAAATCGAGTATGAGGTTGTGCGCGACCGTTACGACAACTGTATCACGGTTTGTAACATGGAGAATTTCGACCCACTCGGCATCCATACAGGTGAGAGTATCGTAATTGCTCCTTCTCAGACACTTACAAACTCTGAATATCACAAACTTCGTGCTCTTGCCATAAAGATTATCCGCCACATCGGAATCGTGGGTGAGTGTAACGTTCAGTATGCATTCGACCCTAAATCAGAGGATTACAGAGTTATCGAGGTTAATGCCCGCCTTAGCCGTTCATCAGCTTTGGCATCAAAGGCTACTGGTTATCCTTTGGCTTTCGTTGCTGCCAAGTTGGGTATGGGCTACGGTTTGTTCGAACTTAAGAACTCAGTAACAAAGACAACAAGCGCATTCTTCGAGCCTGCCCTCGACTACGTTGTTTGTAAGATTCCTCGTTGGGATCTTGGTAAGTTCCACGGCGTAGACAAGGAGTTGGGTTCTTCAATGAAGTCGGTAGGCGAGGTTATGGCTATCGGCCGTACTTTCGAGGAGGCAATCCAGAAGGGCTTGCGTATGATAGGCCAAGGAATGCACGGCTTTGTTGAGAACAAGGAGATAGAGATTGCCGATATAGATTCAGCTTTGAAGGCTCCAACAGATAAGCGTATCTTCATCATCGCCAAGGCTTTGCGTCAGGGATACACAATCGATCAGATTCACGATTTGACTAAGATTGACAAGTGGTTCTTGCAGAAACTTAACAATATCCGTCAGACTGACAACGAGTTGCACGCTTGCAAGAGCATCAACGTTCTTGACAAGGAGTTGCTTCGTAAGGCAAAGATTCAGGGTTTCACCGACTTCCAGATTGGTCGTGCCCTCGGTCTTGAGGCTGAGATGGAAAGCGAGCAGGCAATCATGGTTGTTAGAAACTATCGTAAGATGCATGGCATCGTTCCTGTTGTTAAGCAGATTGATACTCTTGCAGCCGAATATCCTGCGCAGACTAACTATCTGTATCTGACATATAGCGGCGTTGCAAACGATGTCAAGTATCTTGGCGACAAGAAGAGTATCGTTGTTCTTGGTTCGGGTGCTTACCGAATCGGTTCGTCTGTAGAGTTCGACTGGTGCGGCGTTCAGGCTCTGAATACTGTTCGAAAGGAAGGTTACAGAAGCGTGATGATTAACTACAATCCTGAGACTGTTTCTACCGACTACGATATGTGCGACCGTCTCTACTTCGACGAGTTGACATTCGAGCGCGTTATGGATATCCTCGAGTTGGAGAATCCTCACGGCGTAATCGTATCAACTGGCGGTCAGATTCCAAATAACCTTGCTATGCGTCTTGATGCACAGCGTGTGCCATTGCTTGGTACGACTGCTCAGAGCATCGATAATGCCGAGGACCGCGACAAGTTCTCTGCAATGCTCGACCGCATCGGCGTTGACCAGCCAGAGTGGAGCGCGCTTACATCTATGGAGGATGTAAATAAGTTCATCGAGAAGGTAGGATTCCCTGTTCTTGTGCGTCCGTCATACGTTCTTTCTGGTGCGGCAATGAATGTCTGCTCAAATCAGGATGAGTTGGAGCGTTTCTTGAAACTCGCTGCAAACGTGAGCAAGAAGCACCCAGTCGTTATCAGCAAGTTCATGCTTAACACTAAGGAAGTTGAGATGGATGCTGTCGCCAAAGACGGTGAAATCATTGCCTATGCCATCAGCGAACACATCGAGTTTGCAGGTGTTCACTCAGGCGATGCAACAATTCAGTTCCCAGCTCAGAAACTTTATGTTGAGACTGTTCGCCGAATCAAGAAGATTTCTGGTCAGATTGCCAAGGAATTGAAGATTAGCGGTCCGTTCAACATTCAGTTCCTTGCCCGCGACAACGAGATTAAGGTAATCGAGTGTAACCTTCGTGCTTCAAGAAGCTTCCCATTCGTAAGCAAGGTTTTGAAGATCAATCTCATCGAGTTGGCTACAAAGGTAATGCTCGGCTTGCCAGTTGAGAAGCCAAACAAGAGCCTCTTCGACTTCGACTATGTCGGAATCAAGGCGAGCCAGTTCTCATTCAACCGTTTGCAGAAGGCCGACCCAGTTCTTGGTGTAGATATGGCATCAACTGGTGAGGTTGGCTGTCTTGGCGAGGATTCTAACTGCGCTCTTCTGAAGTCAATGCTTTCGGTAGGTATGCGTATTCCTGAGAAGAATATCCTGATTTCAGCTGGAGACTCTAAGCAGAAGGCAAGTATGCTCGACAGCGTTAAACTGTTGGTAAAGAACGGTTACAAGATTTTCGCAACAGGCGGAACAAGCCGATTCCTTTCAGACAATGGCATCGAGAATACTCTTGTTTACTGGCCAAGCGAGGAAGGCAAGCAGCCACAGGC
>JBGUGY010000352.1:0-6595 GCA_045111775.1 Bacteroidaceae bacterium
ATATTTCTTCATTATATAAAAGGTTAAATTGTTAATAATTTGCCTATTTACACATAGACCGATAGCAAAGATAAAATAAAAACATGAAAAACAAAAGAAAAGGACTAAAATAATGTCACTCTACCTTTATTGTTTCTGATGCCGATTTCAGACCTGCACCTTTGACCGTAAGGCTCATCTCTCCTGCTTTTTCAGATGACTGAACAACGACAACCAACTGTCCGCCAAAGGCTTTCATGCGTGGTTGGGTAAAGACTTCGGTAGATGTAGCATCGCCGTTACATGTTCCTCTGAATCGTCCGCTTCCCTTCACGCTAAACTGTAACTGATTTGTTGCCGTAGGGCAGAGATTTCCGTCCTTGTCAACTACGCTTGCTGTAATGAATGCAAGTTCTTCGCCATCGGCTTTCAGAACTTTTGTATCAGCATCGAGCTTAATATGATGCGGCTTGCCTGCCGTCTTCACCTCCTCGCTTGCAACAGCCTTTCCGTCAGCATCATAGGCAACCACCTTTATGCTTCCAGGCTTATAAACGACATCGTCCCAATGCAAACGGTATCTTTTCATCAAGTCTGAGGCGTCTTTCTTCTTTCGTCCCATGCTCTTTCCGTTTACGAACAATTCAGCCTCGGGATAAGATGTGTAGCAATATACCGGAATCGTATCGTTCTCCTTGCCGTTCCATGTCCAATGCGGAAGCAGATGAAGCGTAGGCTTCTCAGTGTTCCAACGGCTACGGTACAGATAATAGCGGTCTTTTGGCAGTCCAGCAAGGTCGAGAATGCCGAAATAACTGCTTCGGCTTGGCCAGTATTCATCGTATGGAGTCGGCTCTCCCAGATAGTCGAATCCCGTCCACACAAACTCGCCTACAACCCAATTCTTGTCATCCTGAAGTTCGTAGTCTTTTTCAGGAATGTTACTCCAGTTGCAGGCCTCAAGGTCGTAACTTGAGCACTGTCCGTCGGGATAAGTTACGTTTTCGCCATACTTAACAGGGAACTTGTAAACGCCTCTTGAACTTACCGTCGATGCCGTTTCGCTTCCGAGGATAAAACCGTGAGGACAAGCATCATACGCCAATTGATATTTATGCGTGCGATAGTTGAGTCCCGGCACATCGAGCGTCTGAATGAAACCATTCTTTACGGCAGCATCAACGCGGTCGCAGCCGGCTGTTACCGGGCGCGAAGGGTCGAGAGCGTGCATCAAATCGACAAGTCGCTTGGCAATCTTGCTTCCCTTCGAGCTTCCCTGCTCTGGAATCTCGTTACCGATGCTCCACATAACAATGGAAGGGTGATTTTTGTGGCAGAGAACAAGGTTTGTCAAATCCTTCTCAACCCAGTTGTCGAAATACAGATGATAGCCGTTCTTACACTTCGGATAAATCCACTCGTCGAAGCTCTCTGCCATGACCATCATTCCAAGTGAATCGCAGATTTCCATCTGCCAAGGCGAAGGAATATTATGCGATGTTCGGATGGCGTCGCAGCCCATCTCCTTCAGCAGTTTTATCTGGCGGATAAGAGCCGACTTGTTTATCGCCGTACCGACTGGACCTAAATCGTGGTGAAGGCAAACGCCCTTGAACTTGCGCGACACTCCGTTTAGTTGAAAGCCTTTCTCTGCCGAGAAACTTATGCTTCGGATGCCGAAAGGCGTTACTACGCGGTCAATCTCCTTGCCATCTTTCTTAACGATGGTGAGAAGTTTGTACATATTCGGCGTCTCGGGCGACCATAATTTTGGATTTTTCACTTCAATCTGAGCCGATGCGCTTCCGTCGCTAAAACTCTTTGTTTCAGACTGACAATCAGTATCTCCGCCGATTATTCTGTTTTCTACGACAACGCCAGCCTCGGCTTTGTTCAATTCGGTCTTTACCGAAACAATAGCATTGTTTGTTGAAAGAATCTGCGAAGTAACGGTTACGCCCCACGGCTTTACCGCCAAATCCTGCGTCTGAATAAGGCGTACAGGACGATAGATTCCAGCACCGGGATACCAGCGCGAACTCATCGCCACGTTCTCGGCTCTAACAGCCAACGTATTCGAGCCGCCTCGGTTTACTGCCGATGTTACATCAAGCACAAACGGAGTGTAGCCATATTTCCACTCGCCCACCTTCTTGCCATTCAGATTGACTTCTGGACAACTCATCACGCCATCGAATACGAGTAGCGTGCGGTGATAACCGGCATCAACCTTAAAAGTCGTTCTGTACCAGCCAGTTCCGATATAAGGAAGTGCGCCAGTTCTTCCTGTTTTTTCGGTCGATTCTTTCTCGCCGTTTTGTTCTATGGCAACTTTCTGAATATCAATCTCTTTACTAAACGGACCGCTTATAGCCCAATCGTGAGGCACAACCACATTCTTCCATTTTGAATCATTGAAAGTTGTGCTCTGCGCTCCCTCAACATCTTCGTTTACAAATTTCCAGTTACGGATTAGCGTCTCTGTTCGTTGCGAAAAAGCACTCACCGACGAGGCGAGAGCCAACGCAATTAAGCATTTTCTGTACATCATTTCACCAAAATCTTCTTGTAAGAATTATCACTCATCTTAATTATGTTTATACCTTTCGTTGGATTCTTAATCTTTCTGCCCTGAATGTCGTAACGCTCCGTTTCGTATATTTCAGAAGCCGACGAAACATTCTGCACAGCCGTTGCTGTCGTATTGAAGGCGGCAAACTTGGTTATGGCATCAACGGCATTGCCTGTTTTGTTGTTGAACAAGCCTCGGTTTGTCCAACCATCAAGCAAATTAGTCCAGCCAAGCGTTGCCGACTCGTTTTCCTCTGGGAACCAATAGTACAAGCCCTTAACGCGTTCGTGCGTATTCAGTTTTGCCACAAGCTGCTCAATAAAAAGACTTTGTCCGCTTTCTGTTGCAGGCCAAATACTCTGACAGTCATACTTGGCATCCGTTGGATAATAGGCACTGTTGTACCCGGTTTCCATTATCATTATCGTCTTGTCGGTAGCCTCTTCAATCTTGTTCAGAGCCGTTTCGAGATATGCCAGATTGCCGTGATACATAGGGTAATAGCTCAGTCCGAAGATGTCGTAATCGACCTCGTACTGTTTCATGTAATTGGCAAACTTGACACAGTTTAAAGGCTGAGGAACTCGCTCGATGTGAAGAATAATCTTGGCAGATGGGCAGACCTCGCGACAAGCCTTTCCTGCGCTTTTCAGCATGGCAGCAAACTTATCCCAATTCTTATCAGACAAATAATCAACAAACAGACCTGACGAGTTTGAATACATCAGTCCGTAAGAAATCTCGTTTCCTGTCTGAATCATATCAGGAACAACGCCTACGCTTACTAAATACTCGAGAACCGCCTTTGTGTAGGAATACAGTTTTTCGGTATATTCATCAACAGAAAGGTTGCCCCACTCTGCCGGAACGCTCTGCGCTGCCGGGTCCGCCCACGTGTCGGAATAATGAAAGTCGAGGACGAACGAAAGACCGGCGTCCTTTATCCTCTTTCCGAGTTTCTTTACATAGTCGATGTCCTGAATCACCGCCTTCTGCATCGTCGGGTTTACGAACAGACGCACGCGCATCGAGTTCATTCCGTACTTTTTCAGAAGCGATAGCGCATCGCTCTGCGTTCCGTCGATGTCTTTGTAAGTTACCTGATGTCCGGCTTCGGAAATTGTTTCGTAAGCAGTTAGCATTGAGATATCAGCTCCGAGATACTTCTCGCTGTTCTGCGCCTTTGCGCAAGCCATGCCACACAGCAGGGCTAATGATAAAGCTAATTTTCGTGTCATTAGATTAACAGTTATTTTTTGATTTTGTTATTAAAGTTATACGTTTACAAAAATAACTCATTTTGCGATAATCGGCAAACAAAAGGCAGAGTTTTATCAATAAAAAAATCGGCTCTAACGAATTAGAACCGACCTATACTTTAAACATATTTCAAATTAAAATCACTTTACTTTGCCGTGAATACCATCTGTGCGATGCTTCCTTGTGAATCGGTAATGTAATTGATGCTTATTTTTAGCTTGTCGTATTCGAAGGTAACCAGTTTGCCCTGTTCCTGCTTATCTGAATAAGCACTACGATTCAACTTTGTCAACTTGTCGGCATACCACTCAGCAGCAATATCACCTGTCATCGACATAGTTTCGCTAACCATAACTCCACCTTTCATTGTGACAATCATCATGTCGCCATTCTTGTAATAGACTTCGTCATTACCATTTGGATCCCCCTGCCACAATTTTAGGCTCGGGAACATTTTTTTTACATCCGATAAACTCCTACCAATATGATTTGTCGGTATTCCATCTTCAGTTTGTGCAAATGAATTCAACGACATAAAAAGAGCCAACAGTATAATCAAATATCTCTTCATTTTACCTATAATTTTACATGTGACCAAATTCACGTGGCAAATATATAAAAAAAAATCTAACTACAACTACAAACTGTTAAAAAAAACTAAAATTGTTAAAATTGTCACCTTTTATCCATCATTTCCTTACGCAATCTGTTGATGTTATTCTCAACATCAGCAGCGTTTTCCACGCCATATTTCAGCGCAAGTTCCCAGTTTTCGAGAGCCTGTTTGTCGTTACGATTATTGTAATGTATTGTACCCATTTCGCGATAACAGTCGCCCTTGAATCTGCCTTCGTCATCAAGCTGCATAAACTTCTTGTAGGCATCGATTGTACCGGCACGGAATGCCTCGGCATAAAGTTTCTTCAAGATGTCGGGGAATTCCTTTCCTTCGGTGTTGAGCGTGCCTTCGTATCCCTTCCACGAGAATTTCGCAACGCCACCCTTGTACTCCTCTATCTTATCGTATCTGATGCCAGTGAGCAACTTGCCTTTTTCTGAGATGACAGCATATTTTCCGCCAAGGCTTACTGGAGCTACGCCGTCGCCGGTAAACTCGCCAATCGTATCGAACATCGTGAAGTTGCCCATGCGTCCGGTAAGGTCGATAAGCTGATACTTGCCGTTCTTTCGTGCCACAAGAGCCTCATCGCCATTGATGCTTATTTCGTCGTACTCGCAAGCCACGGTCTTAACACCCTGCTTGTCAACGATTCCGAACTTGCCGTTCTGCTGAACGATATAGCAGTTGTAGGCATCGTATGCCATCTCGTAAGCAGGCGCAACAATCCACTTGGCAGCGTCTTCGTCAAATATGCCATACTTGCTTCCTTCCTGCTTCAGACTTGTATTTTTTGAAGGAATCTCGGCTGAGACTGTTTTCGATGACACCTTTTTATATGAATCCTCGAAGCACTGAAGAGCCGCCTCGTATCTCATACTCTCGCGATAGGCATCTGCCTGAAGCACAGCCTTTCCCCACTTTTTTCCGTTAAGAACGTCGGAAGCAGAATTTTCGGTGCACGGAATGATTTCGACATTACTTAGATCGATTGCACCGTACTTTCCGTTCTTCTTCACCACAATCAGAAGTGATTCGAGGAACTTGTTAATCTCGTCGTAAACACAAGGAATGACTTCCGTTCCGCATAGGTCGATAACGCCGAAGCGACCGTCTTGCGAAACGATGTAGCCCTGAACCTTTCGGTTTCCGTAGAATGTCTTGTCGAAATATTCCATCGTATCAAACTTGGGCGATACGACATATTTTCCTTCGGCATCAATCAAGCCTGTTTTTCCTGAGACAGTTACGATGCCCACGCCGTTTACAAAATCGGCTGCGCCATCGTACTTCGGCTGAAGATACCATTTTAGTGTCAGTTCGTCTCGGTATCCGTACTTTCCGTTGGCGCACTTAACTGCCATAAGTTCCTGCGCATTGGCTGCGGCAGAGAGAAGCATTGCGGCAACGGCTACAAAATATCGTGTTTTCATGTTGTAAAGGGTTTATTTAATTATATTTTTCCACTGAGAATAAGTCATTGCCTCGACCTTTGTTTCAACCTTTTTTGGCAGAGAGGCAAAGAAATTAAGCCCAGTAATCTTTTCAACCTCGTCGACCGACATTGCGTACGAATCGACATTTGACATATTGCGTCCGTCGTTTATGAAGACGAAACCGATGGCGCACGGATTGTCGCCCATGCAGAGCAGAACCTTGAAGAATCTGTCGGGAACGGCTACGCGCATCTTGCTTGCCGAACGCTTGTTGCGTATTGTCTTGACTGGAGTCTTATCGAATATCGGACCGCAGCACTGATATATCGGACCGTATTTCTTAGCCCACTCGCGCACCGAATTCTCGAGGTCATTCCAGTCGCCGCGGTTCAATTCAGGAGTCTGAGGACAGATATTTGTCATGTAGAACGACTCCATCATTGCGGTGGCATTCCACTTGTTGTCGGCAGCCGGGCACATGTGTCCGCGGTCGTATCCGCTGCCCGAATATACCTGCTTCGTAACAGCCTCGGTAACGCTCAAATCAGGGTCGGGCAAGAAATCGTTTGTGCGTTCGTTCTTGCCTTTTATTCGCTGCTTTGTCGTAACCCAAGCCACCCATTTCGGAACTCTCTTCTCGGCATCATAGACGAAAGTGTAGCCAACGCGTTCGGTTCGTTTTTCGGTTTTATCAGTCTTTGCAGGCAGTTCAAGACCCTTCTGCACGCC
>JBGUGY010000353.1:0-13776 GCA_045111775.1 Bacteroidaceae bacterium
TGTCGCTGTGCGACAAGATGTTATGTGTAGAAACTGATTTTTTTCAACGGTGGAATTTTAATTCACAATTCATAATTGACAATGCTCGTAAATGAAGATTATGAAACTGAATTCTTGCATTCTTTCGGTAGCAAGCGAACGGAGTTCGAACGTCAAATTCCCGATTTTTTTCTCAGCCGAATTGCAAATTCGGCAGAACGATCAATTTTACAAAGCTGAATTCTTGCGTCCCTATGGTAGCAAGCGAACAAAGTTCGAGCGCGGGAATTCGGCAGAAAGGGTGGAGTATTAGTCGTAAGCGACCAGTGACCGATGGTAAATCGGCTTAACAGAATATGGTTAAGTTGGTCGTTTTTAGCATATAAAATATGATTATGTGATAAGAATTCTGCAAAGGCAGAAAGGGTTGCGCAGAAAGCAAAAAAAGAAGGCTGATTAAAAATCAACCTTCTTTTTGTACGCTCTCAGGGGATCGAACCCTGGACCCACTGATTAAGAGTCAGTTGCTCTACCAACTGAGCTAAGAACGCATTTTCTTGTTTGCGGGTGCAAAGATACAAGGAATTTTGTAATAACCAAAATTTTTTCCGAGAAAAATCAGAAAAATATTGCATTTTCTGCGTTTTTCTCTGAAAAAGCCCCTATCGGGTGAGCGAGAACTTCATACTCAGACCAAAATCGACCGTTGTGGTTGGGTATGCCGTTGTGCTTATGAGCGGCACGTTTCGCTGGCGGTCGTAATACGCGCTCATCGTTAGCAGACGGTTGAACGTGTAGTCGGCGCTGATGCTTAGCTTTATTGCCTTGCTTCCGCTGTTGGCTGTAGTCAGAGCCGTGCTTATGTTTCGGCAGAGCGCGTTCTGTGAGCGCAGCGAGAAGTCGGCACGAATGTTAAGGTCGGTGCTCACGCGGTTGCGGCTCTTCTTTGCCGGCGCGGTACTCTCTTCGCTGTTGCCCGAATCCTTTTTCTTGCTCTTCTTGTCCTTCACCACCTTGTGACCTCCGAAGAACTTAAAGTCCACAATCTTGTATCCTGCGCCAAACACGAGGTCGTCGCTCGTAGTCTCTACAATCTGGGTCGAGGCCATGCTAAGGTTAAGGATGCGCGTCTTCTTCATCTCCACCTTTGCCGTAAGATTATTGTGCAGCGTTACGTTCAGTCCGATGAGAGGCGAGAACGACTCGTTGATAGAGCATGTGCTCACGTCGAACATGCTGCTCGGAACTGGGTTGCCCGTTGCCACATCGGTAACGAAGCCCATGTTCTCGCCCATGTACTGCTGGAAGGTTGAGAACGTGTTGTAGCTTCCGATGCTGAAGATGCTCTTGTATCCGTGAGTGATGTTCACGCTCTTGAAATACTTTTTGAAGAAGCTCAGCTTGCCCAAGCCCGAGTAGGTGAACTTCCAGTTTGGCATCATCTGGCTCAGGGTAGGGAAGATGTCGAGCGGCGATGTCATGGCGTTGCCCTTGCTGTAGGCTGAGAGGAACGCCGGAATCATTACGTCGGCAGAATATTTGTTTACCGTTCCGTTGCTGGCATCGAACGTCTGACCCGCCAGCGATGTTCCGTTAGGATATGTTGCGCCGGCATATCGTGCCTCTATTCTCTTCTGGATAATGTCGAGGTTGTTGAGGAACTGGTTGAACGTTGCGCTGTAATATCCGTTGTTCACGTTTCCGCTGCTTGCGAAGGCTGACTTCAGCGACACTATGGTCATGTTGAGCGTTCCGCTTCGTGTCTCGGGCATTCCGCTGTACATATATTCTATGCTTCGTGCCTTGCTCACCGTTCGGCTTGCGTTAAGGTCTATCTTGAACTCGCGCACAGGCTCGAGCGTTACCTTAATCTGAAGGTCCTCGCTAAGGTTTGTCGTTGCAGGCGATGACAGACTGTCGTTGCCCATCAGCCAGCCGTTGTCGTGCGCCCTCTGAATGTATCCGTCGCCCACCATTCCGAAGGCGAAGCCCATGCCCGGCGCCATGATGTCGCCCCTGCGCTGTCCGAAGAAGTCGCCCACCTCTGGCGCAAATCCCGGAAGCGACATGGCGTAGGTGTTGCGGTAGCTGATGCTTGCGTTGCGCACCATCATAAGGCCGCGTGCCGCATACTGTGCCGTCTTGTACCACGCCTTGTTCTCGAGAGGCTCTTTGGCTGTAACCGAAACCTTAATCCTTACCGAATCTTTGTTCGTTATGTCTATCTTGTTCTCGTTTACCACCTTGTATTTAATAGGATATTCCTTGCCGTCCTTTGTGGTGGCTGTAACGATGAGGCGCTTGCTCTTGCGGTTGTGCAGCAGAGTCAGCGGCTTGTCTTTAGCCAGCGTAACCTCTTTGGTAAACCTCTTTGAGTTGCCCGGCTTGTTTGCTGCAGGCGCGTTGCCCTTCTTCTTAGGCTGATTGTTGTTCTTGCGCTGTATGCGTGCGAACTTCTGGTTCACCTCTTTCAAGAACGGAATCTTGTTATAGAGAGTCTCGAAGTTCAGTTTTCCGTTCATGTTAATGGTGCGCTGCATGTTAATGGTGTTGCCGTAGCTGTTGCCGTCCTCGTCCTCTGTTCCGCGCTCCCAGTTGTACGACGAGTTGTAGCTTGCGTCGGCATTTATCCACTCGAAGCAAGGCAGCTTGTTCAGCGGACTCTGGAAGCTTGCCGTGAATGTCTGCTGATAGTCGAGTGGACGACCCCAATGCATGATGCTCGTCTTTACCGAATCCTTCCAAGCCGTGTACTCATCGGGGTAGAGGTCCTTGTTAACCGCAACGTACGGTTCTTCAATCTCGGCATGAGTGGCGGTGGTTAGGTTCATGTGCAGATTCTTAGTCAAATCCCATCGCACGTTCATCTCGCGGTTAAAGAGGAACTGGTCGGCAAAGCTGATAGGCAGATTGCTGCGCTCGCCGGCTGTGAGAGCCTCGATGTCGCGCTCCTGCAGCTCGTAGTAGTGTCGGCTGATGTCGGACGAAACAGATATGCTCTGAGGCAGATAGTTGAGGTTGAACTCCTTCAGAATTCTGTACCACTTGCTCTTGCTCTTTATCTTGCTGAACGGCTGCCAAGGCTTGTAGCTTGGTGCGTAGTTGTAGCTGATGAGTCCCTTCCAGTCGAGTTCCTTCTCCCAGTCGGTATTTTCGCCGCTGTTGTACTTCATGCTTCGGCTGAAGCTGAACGAGAAGTTGGCAGGGTCGTAAGGCATAGGGTTCTTGCTTGCTATGTTGAACTTGACGTTGCTGAAACTCAGGTTGCTGAAGGTTGAAATTGTCGTCGTTAGATGTTCGAGCGAGTCCTTCTCCTGCTTGTCGGCGCAGAGCGCGTACGAGTCTTTCAGAAGCATGTCAGTATCGAACGGATTATACTTCGGCGTTGTCCTCTCCTTCGTGAACGAGTAGTAGAGCGGCATACTCAGCTTAACCTGCTCGGGAACGAGCTTGCCCAGTTCGAACGATGTAGTTACGGCATACTGGAAGTAGTCGTCCGTGCGTCGTTCGGCAAGCGTCTGCTCCAGTCCGCCGTAGCCCGCGCTCTCGTAGTGGCCTTGCAGCGATACCGAGCCAAGGTCGGCAAGCTGCATGCTAAGGTTGCCCTGTGCTGCCCATCCGCCTTCGTTCTCCGTGCCTTTCAGACGGAGTTCGTTAACCCAAACCTCGGCACTCTTTACTTCGCGGCTGTTGTTGCGCAGACCAATCATAATCGTCTTAATCTCGCCCAGCGTCGGGTTACCCATAATGCTTATCTTGTTGTTTGGGTGCTCTGGGTCGTATTCGCTGTAAAGGTTGTTGAAGTTCACGCTTCCGTCGTTTCGGGCTTTGTTTCGAGCCTTCTTTATCTTGGTGAATTTGCTGAACTCAACGTCCATGTAGTTGGCATCGGGCCATACCGATGTGCGTCCGCTCTCCTCGTGATACTTACCTTCGGGAGTGAGGACGAGCGGAATCTCGTATTCGTAGTAGTTGTTCTTGTAGTCAGAGCCGAGGCGGACGAACATGCTAATCTGATTGTCCGTCAGATTAGTCACGTCGTTCTCGAGTGCGTTGGCGTGGGCAAACATCTGGATGCGCTTGTACTGGCGCAGGTCGATGTTAGTGCCTTTGTAAACGGCGCGTGCGTCGCCGCTCGACAGATTCTTTACAACGAGGCTCAAAGCCTGTTCGTTGTTCTGCGTAAGTTGGCTCTGGCTTGGGTCGAGCACGCGGCTTATTCCCGGAGGAAGAACGTAGTTTACAGGAGTCTTGTCGTTATTCTCCTCGATGTTTACCGCGCTCATCAGCAGGGTAGCGTTTGTTGCAGGAGCATCGGCGGTGTAGAGCTTCTGGTCGTAGGTGCGCCAGTCGCTTCGCACAAGGTCGAGCGTTGCAAAGCGGAGTATTATAGGCTGCTCGAATCCTGTAAGGAACATTCGCGCAAAGCGTATGCTCGAGAAGTCGCTAATGTTGCCCACAATCTTCTCGTATTCATCAACCGGAACGCGGAACTGATACCAATAGACATCCTTTGTGTCGTCCTTGCAGATGGCGGCGCGCTTGTCTACGATAAAGTTGCGGCCTACAACCATGTCTTCGGGACGGATGCTTATGTGATACTGGAAATACTTCTCGTACTCGTTCATTGTGTAGTCCGAGTTCTTATCCTCGGTATCCGGCACGCTCTTGTAAGCCGTATCGTATTTCTCGCCGTTGCTGCCCGACTCAGGCGAGTTGCCCGAAGGGTTGTTTATGCGGCGGTAGCGGTCGAGGATACCCACGCGCTGACTGTCGTAGTCGCTTCCGCGGAAGTAGTGATAGTCGTCGTTGGCAGGGTCGCTGTAGATTGAGTCGTAGACTTCAGGACTAACCTTGCTGCGAATCTCGTCGAGATAAGCCTTGTATGCAGGGTAGAGTCGTTCGTCGTCGTCGCTCAGTCCGTTGAAGCCCACATCCTGTTTTGTTCTTGCTCCGGCGGTAGAGTTGAAGGCATACACCACGCTTGTCGATGTGTTAGGAACGCGTCCCCATACCGTCTCGCTGTAGTTCTTGTCGGCATCGCTTATCGGCAGACCGCTCTCGTAGCTCTTCTTGCCGTCTTTAAGGATATCCTCGCTAATCTCTCCGAGGTTGAGGTAGAAGTCGCCGCCGCGGTTGCTTCCGTCGGTGTTGTAGATGAATGGGTCGAGCATCCAGAACTCAACATATTCGATGTTCGATGTCTCGAAGTCGTTGGTGTCGAGCTTGCGCATCATTCCGCCCCATCTCTTCGACGGATTGTTAAGCTTGCCCTCGTAAGTCAGGTCGGGGTCGAGGTTGTACGGACCTCTCTCCGAAGGATAGTAGGCGAGATTGAGGATTGAGAGCGTTGTTGTCTCGCCCACGTTAGTATCTTTGTTAGGGTAGATTTCGCGTTCGTAGACCTCGCGCACATAGTGGTTGCTAAGCTGCTTTGTGTCGCTCTTGATGTAGCTTGGCGTGAGCGACGAACTGCGGCGCGTAAACAGAGGGTCGATGTAATACCAGCTCAGCGCGGCGCGGTTGAATCCGTAGCGCACGTCGTTGCTCAGCTTGCTCTCTTCGAAGTCCGACGGAGTGCTGCAGATGCTCCATGCCGTTGGCGTGCGTATGTCTATGCCGTTCTTTGTGTACTCAAAGTCGTCGATGTACGATGCGCCGCCCTGCGTTCCGCTCGGACTGCCGGCAAACAGTCGGGCATACTCGCCCGTGAAGTTTATCGACGACGGAGCCGATGTGTGTACGAACGGCAGCTTGTCTATCATGTTAGTGAGCCACTGGCTCTCTTTCTTGTACGACACGTTGAAGCCCACAACCGAGTTGTTGAGCGGCTCTTCGCTCATGCTCACCTTTGTTGTGAGCGGCTTCTCGCTCATGTGTTGCAGCGTACCGCCTATGATGAAGTCTTTGTTGAACGTGTATTCCCAGTTCATGCCCAGCATCGTCTTGCGCTGAAGACTGTATTCCGTGTTGCTTTCGAGGCTCACGTTTACCGATGTACCGGCATCGATGATGCTCTGGTTTATGATTGTTACCACGCCAAGACCGTAGTCTACCGTGTAGTCGGTATTCTCGGTAAGCGTAACGCCGCCGGCTGTTACAACCACCGAACCTTGCGGAATATTCATGCTTCCAAGCTGAATCTCGCTGCCCGATGAGGCTTTGTACTGTCCGGCAAGCATGAATTTGTTTTTCTCGGCAATCTGCTTGGCAACGGTCTTGGTGCTGTCGTACAGTTCGCTGAAGCAGTATTTGTTGGCGGTGGCTTCGGATGCTCCGCCTTTAATGATGGCGTTCTTCAAATCCTCGCCGAAAGGCTCTACCACCGGGAAGTAAACGCGTCCGGTTGATGAGTTTACGGTGTAGCCCTCGATATAGTCGAAATATCCGTTAGGATTGCTTTTGTTGCTGTTGTCCAGACGGTCGCAGCCCAGCATACGCAGCAGGGTCTTGTCCTTGAACTCAATCTCGGGCAGATAGTTTGAGTATATTCCGGTTGTATCGCTCTGAATCTTTATGTCGAGGCGGAATTTCTCTTTCTGCATAGAGTATGCGCCGAGCGAGTAGACGTTGCGCATCATTAGTTTCCATGTGCCCGATTTTGGCGAGTTGTTGGTGCTCTTCAAGAGCTTTACGAGAAGGGCAGAGTTTGAGTCTTTTATGTCTGTTGAGAATTCGCCCACCTGATATGTCTGTCCGCCGTAGGTATATTCGAAAGCCACGGCAAGAACTTGGTCAGTCTGGAGCGTGCTCTTCAGCGAGATGAAGCCGAAGTTGCTGTTAAGCGTGTATTCCGACGAGGTGAGCATTCGGGCATTCTCTATCTTCTCGTAGTCAACGCCGCCCTCCAGATTGTTGAATCCGTCGAGCGTGGTGCTTACCTGCTCAATGTCTCGTGCCGTCTGAATCTGCGAGACGGTAGAGTAGAGCGTGTTGCTGGTGTTGCTTGGGTTTGCCGAGCCGCCGCCCCAACTTGGGTTGCTAAGATGTCTGCCTTCGCCCAAGTCGGTGAAAGCCACTATGTTGCGCGGACTTGTGTAGCTGCCGTTCTTGTTGGTAACCCACACCTCAACGCGCGTTATGTTTATGCCCGACATTATGTTAGGCAGCTTTGCCATGTTGGCGTTGTATGTGTCGCGGAAGTATTGCGCAAGGAAGAAGTGGCGGTTCTCGTCGTAGTTGTCTGCCGAGAATTCGAATGGCGTTGTCTGCGCTCCGCCTTTTGATGAAACCGATTTCGAGGTCGAGTTCTTCTGCGATACCACGGTCTGCAACTTCAGTTTGCCGAACTGCATGTCGGCGCGTATTCCGAAGAGCGACGATGCGCCCGAGATGAGCGAGTTGTTTGAAGGGAAGCTTACGTTTCCGCCTTCGAGAAGCTTTATTATCTCGTCCTCCTTACCCTCGTACTGGAGCTTTATTTTCTTTGTGTCGAAGTCGAACGTGGCATCGGTGTTGTAGTTCAGGTTCATCTTCATCTTGTCGCCCACCTTACCGTTGAGCGAGAGGTTTATCTTCTCGTCGAAGTCGAGACCGAAAGTGCGTCGGCTTCTCAGCGGCAGACTCGGATTCTCGGTGTTCTTGTAGTTTCCGCCGAGTTTTATCTCAGCCGAGCCCTGAGTCTTTATCTGCACGCCGCCCTTGCCGAAAATCTTCTCGGCCGGACCAAGGTCGAAGTGCATGTCGCTGAAGTCGAACTTGTCCTTGCCCTTAGCCGCGAAAGCCGAGTCGTTCTTCTGCTTGAAGAAGGCGCGCATTGCCTGCCTTTCGCGCCATTGTCCGTATTCGTTTACCGACATTATGAACGGCGTGTTCAGGAAATTGTTTCCGAGTTTGTTTCCTACGCGGTAGTAGTTGTCCTTCTCGTTGTATTCGGCTTCGGTTTTAAGGTTGTCGGGCGATTTCAGGTCCGATGCGTTCTCTTTCAGTTCGTCCTGCTCCATAGCAACAGACTTGCTCACCCCAAAGCGAGGGTGAGCAAGACTGTCTGAATCTGCCTGAGCCTTGTATTCAGAATTTATTTCGTTGTTTAAGGCGGTCTTTATCCTTGTCTCTGGCGTGAGAATGTTTATTGCCCAGTTGGCAGAAGCCAGCGACACCAGAGCGGTAAGGACGGCAGCCTTGTTCCATCGTCTAAAGCCAATCATCAAAAAATGTTTGTCAAGATTATTTCAGCATCTTCAATGCCATCTTTATAACCTCCTGAACGGTGTAGTCGGGATTCTCCTTCAGCAGTTCGTTCACCGCCTTGCTTGTTGGGGCAGGGGCGAATCCGAGCATGGTGAGTGCGCTCACAGCCTCTTCGCGTGTCTCCTTCGTCTTGCTGCTTACGGCCGAGTCTGCCGATGCCGTGGTGCTTATTCCGTTGGCGTTGGCAATGTTGCCCACCTTGTCCTTCAGTTCGACTATTATTCGCTGCGCCGTCTTCAGACCTATGCCCTTCACGCCTTTCAGAACCTTGTCGTTCTCGGTGGTTATGGTGTCGCACAGTTCAGCCGGGGTGAATGCCGACAGAATCATTCTTGCCGAGTTGCCGCCAATGCCCGAAACCGAGATGAGCAGCAAGAACAGTTCGCGCTCGCTCTTTGTGGCAAAGCCGTACAGAACGTAGGCGTCTTCGCGGATAGCCTCGTAGACGTATAGTTTTGCATCCTTCTTGCCCTGAATGGCAGAGAATGTGTTTAGCGATATATTTAGCAGATAACCAACTCCGTTGCAGTCAATCACGGCAGTTGCCGGAGTCAGTTCGTCGAGTGTGCCTCTAACAAATTCGATCATGTGTGTAATATTATAAATAATATATACTCAACGCTCTTTTTCTTTATATATTGTGTATGATGATTTCTTTGGGTAGAAAAATGCTGATTTTTGCGCCATGATATTTGAACTTTTTTAGAGTAAAAATGTGCCGAAAAATCTTTACGGTTTTTACATTTTTTTAGAAAGTCGTGATAAAATTTACCATTTCCAAAAAAAAACTATCCGTTTCTTGGGTAATTGTTAGAATATGTGTAGTTTAGCCACGTCTTACAGTTTAAGGGCATGAACATTTAACGATGATGAATATTTGGAAGAATTTTTTTGCTGAACTTTTCACGCTGATACTATTAAAATAGAGATAGCTTTTATGAAAAAACAGAACATTTAGTTTTTTATCTATACGTACAGCTATGCTGCGCGTGGTAGCATCCGCTTTAGTCGTTGCGGAGAGAAGAAACTATGTTCTTGTATAAAACAAAAAAACAAATTTGCTTTATATTTATTAACTTTAAAAGTGAGAATTATGAAAAGAGTAAACATTAAAAGAAAGGGGTATCGTAAACCTGTGATGAAGGTCGTTAAGTTACAGCACCACAGCCATCTTTTGGCAGGTAGTTATAGTACATCTGGTTCCGGCAGTGGCACAGGTACGAAAAACTACAATTGGAATCCTACTGTAGAAGAGTAACGAACCCGCAAACGCAAGTAAAATTGTGATTACACGATGACTTAATAAGGCGTGCTTGTCTTTGTCGTGCATGAGCAATTTGAAATTAAAAAAAATCAAGACAATGAAAAAGACAATGAGATTTCTTAGTATTGTTGCCCTTGCATTCGTGGGCGCAGTAATGACTGGCTGTTCAAACGATGACGACAGCGCCATCGACAAGTCGCAGCAGATTGATAACACAAGCAAGAAAGTTGTAACCATGACCACCAGCGTTGCACTCGACGCCGGCGCAACAACGCGTGCACTGACTGGCGAAGGCGTTAAGACATTTGCCGTTGGCGAGCAGATGGCTATTGTTTACAGCAACGGAAGTGGCATGGTAAAGGCTGTGAGCCGTGCCCTCAAAGCAGACGATATCAAGGATGCCGGCACAAGTGCATCATTTACCTTCGACCTTGAAACACCTGACAAGTCGATAGATGTAACTTACATTTATCCTGCATCTATGGCGAGGGCTGACGGCTCAATCAACTACGATGCCCTTGCTAATCAAGACGGTACTCTGGCAAGCCTTGCCAGCAATCTTGACTTGGCTACTTATGAAGGAGAGTGGCTAGGCGAAAATCTTCCAAGTTGTACGCTCGAAAACCAGCTCGCCATCCTTGCTCTTACCCTCAAGGACAGCGATGGAGCCAACGAAATTACTGGTAACGTTACTGATGTAACAGTTAAGGCAGATGAGGATACTTATACAGTAACCCGTTCGGCTGCTGCAGGTCCTATCTATGTTGCTATTAAGCCTATAGCTTCAAAGAACGTTGTGGTTACAACCACCGGTGGCTCAAAGGACTATGTTAAGCTATTGACTGAAAAGACCTACGCATCTGGCAATGGCTATAGTGTAAGTTGGAGGATGACTCCTATTATTCCTTTTACAGAAGCTACTGCCAATGACGTTGGCAGGGTGATTGCTATCGACGGTAAAGTCTACGACAATACAACCATTGCTACAGCGGTAAACACCACAGCAGTTGCAATAATTTCATACGTAGGCAATCCAGGTGACGCAGGAGTTGGGTGGTACAGAGGTCTTGCTATTGGCATGAGTGACGCCGTCACTGGCCGCGTTGTTTGGAACGCTGCCGCAAGTGCTGCTGATAGCAATAACGGCACCGTGGTTCCAGGTGGCACCAGTGGCTGGTTCTTGCCGTCTCTAGCCCAGTTAGAAAAGGTTTGTCAGGGACTTGCAACCAAGAAGAGTGGTACTGCTATTACTGCAGAACTCTCAGAAACGGGTAACGATAATTACAAAGCTAGTAACTTGAATAGTATCATTACCGGTGCAGGTGGTACTGGTTTTCAAGCTACTGGCTATTGGTCAAGTACGGAAAGCCCTACATCTACCACTGTATATGGCGTATCTTTCGCTTCTGGTAAAATTGTGACGGGAGATAAGACTAATAGTAGTAATACAGGCTACGTTCGCTCTGTCATTGCTTTCTAAATGGTTTCTCCATTTTCCAAAATATCTGATTTAGCCGCGTCAGCGGCTTGGAAAAACTAACACCCAAGGAGGATGGCACTTTCGCCACGGCGAAAGAAACCGCCCTCCTTTCTTTCCTAACTGCTAAAACTTAAAATCGAAGACCTCAGTCTGTTTGTCGCTATCAAAAAAAATACGCCAGTACGGAAATTCGGCAGAACGAAGATTTGTGGCTATTTCTTCGGGATGCCTTCGGGATTCGTTCGGGTTTTCTGCGTTCCATTTTTCCGAATTTTCAACTTACCCTATTGTCAATTGTGAATTTTGAATTGTCCATTAAATAATTATTTTTTTCAAATAGTTGGAAAATGATGGAGTATTTTCCATTTTACAAAAGATTCCGTCTTTTTTCTTTGTGTAATAGAAAGAATATGTGTAAATTAGCCACGTTTTACGGTTCTAAAGGCATGGCCTTTTAAGCGTAGATGAATATTAGAAGAATTTTTTGCTGAACTTTTCACGCTGATACTATTTTATTAACCCAAATAATATGTTATTATGAAAAAAAGTAGAACACTTAAAATGTTTTCGGCACGCGCAGCTATGCTGATGCTTGCAGCCATGTTTTCTGCCGGAGCATGGGCACAGTCACAGGGAACATTTAGTCTTATAGGAACTCCCCCAACAGGACCATATAAGGCTGTTGTTGATGGAACAAGTGGATCTGAAGTAAATATTCCACAAGGTGCAAATACAAAGTTATATGAGATTGAATTTAACCGTGATTTCCAAGTAGATGTGCCGGCTACTATTGTATTACCATTCCCTACTACTACAGATATGACTGTAACAGGAGGAAATTTCTATCAGTTTGCATGTGTAGAGTGGGATTCTGATGCATCACAGTGGGTAGCATCTATGACATCTGTAGCTGCAAATAATCTGCAAAGAAATACCCCTTATATTGTTGTCCCTACAGCGTCCAAACTTACTTTTGATTTGAATGGAACTCAACTGTGGGCTTATACTGGTGATGCAACAGTAATATGCGATAGCTGGGCTTTTGTTGGTACATATCAACAATTATATTGGGTAGACGCTTCTGTAGATGTTGCAACATCAGGTCTTGCAAATGATGCTTATGACCCATTTAAAAAAGTGGCAGGTGAAGGAGACTATTATGGATTTGCAGCAAATGCTGGCACTGAATTTGGTGGTTCACGTACTGTTTCTGCCGGTGAATTTGTAAAGTGCTCGGGTGATGGCACAACTGCTAATAGTGCTTATATTTTGCCTATGCGTGCATATCTCCAGTATGTTGGTACAGATGCAAATAATGATACAAAGAAGTTGACACGCCAGTCAGGTAACAATCGACCTACAAGTATTGCAGTTGTTTTGCGCGATGCCAATGGCGAGGTTACAAACGTAGGCACAGTATCAAAAGAAACTGGCGAAATCACCTTCGAGGGCTGGTTTACTACCGACGGTATAAAACTGCCAGCTGAGCCAACAAAGAGTGGTGTTTACATCCACAATGGCAAGAAGGTCGTTGTTAAGTGATAATAGTCAACGGTTCTTATGCTTAGGTGAGATAATAACATACGAAAATCTTAAAACGGAAAGATATGAAAAATGTAATTCATACAATAGATATGTCTAAGAAGGGCTACAACAAGCCGGCGATGAGAGTGGTTAAGTTGCAACACGAGGCTCATTTGCTGAGTGGAAGTGCAAAAAAGTGCAACACTAACCCTAATCCTCCTTCTGGTGGTAGTAATCCTTCAGCAAAGATATGGCATTGGCAGGTTGATTAAGTACCTGTGAAACAGATAACGGAGTGTTTATCAGAAATAATATTATTAAATGAAAGACACTAAGCAAATCTGTCGCACCGAAAAATTCTATAAGCTCCTGCGCCTGGCATTAGGTCAGACGCAGGACTTTTCCGTAGAGTTAAGTGACGACGATTGGATGTGGATGTACGATGAGGCTGAACGCCAGACACTTGTCGGCATATTATACAATGGCGTTAAATTGCTTCCCGAGGATAAGAAACCGCCTTTCGACGTGCTTATGCAATGGGCTTATGATGCCGATAACATCCGCGGACTTAACGTAAAACTGAACCGCGAGGCTGCGCGCCTCACACGCCTTTTTGCCGAGCAAGGCTG
This sequence comes from Bacteroidaceae bacterium, assembly GCA_045111775.1. GTDB lineage: Bacteria > Bacteroidota > Bacteroidia > Bacteroidales > Bacteroidaceae > Ga6A1. Next base: position 13,067 of record JBGUGY010000353.1, read on the forward strand.
CGAAACCGCAATATTGAAGGGGCAGGCAAACGCACGCCTCTATCCCGACAAATTCTGCCGTCAGCCCGGCGACATCGACATCTGGGTGGAAGGCGGAAAAGAAAGGGTGCTGAGTCTGTTGGATAGAATGGAAATAAAGTATGATGCCGAAGAGGCCGTTCATAGTCATCATGCACATTATCAAGAGAATGGTGTAGATATAGAAGCGCATTTCCAGCCTTCGGCAGGCACTCGTAATCCTAAGACAAACGAAAGATTGTTGCGTTGGCAGGATCAGGAAATAAACAATCTGACATTGACGGAGAGTGGCTTCTTTTCGCCAACTGTGCGCTTTGCCCTTGTCATGCAAATGGCTCATATAATGCAGCATGTGCTAAATAGTGGTGTGGGATTGCGTCAAGTGGTAGACTACTATTGGCTGCTGCAAAATTCTACTGCCGAGGAAAGGAATTGCGTCTCATCGTTGCTTCGTCCTTTTGGGTTACAGAATACTGCAGGTGCTTTGATGTGGATTCTAAAAGAAAAACTCGGCCTCGAATCCGACAAGATGCTCTGCAAACCCAATCGCAGTCTTGGAAAATATATGCATGGCATGATAATGAAAGGCGGTAATTTCGGAAGATACGAAGAGAGGGGACAATATAAAAGCATCTGGATGGAAGTGCTGGATTCAAGACTTCGGAATCTGCGAGGCATCCGCTTTGACTTTG
>JBGUGY010000354.1:0-3699 GCA_045111775.1 Bacteroidaceae bacterium
AAATCCTCTGCCTTCTTGCTGCCGTTGTAGCGTGCCAGACGCAGAAAAGTGTACGCTCCGATAGGTGTCGGAACAGTCTGTATACCAGCCGCTTTTGCCTCGGCATACTCGCGTACTGGCTTTGCGTCGTCTGCCACGACGAACTTGGTATTATCGTCAATTTCAGGCTCTATATAGTGATAGTTTGTGTTGAACCATTTCTTCATCGGCAACGCCTTCACGTCGCCCAGCTTGCCCTGATAGCCGTGTGCAGCGGCAAAATAAGTTTCGAGCAGCGGCAATCCGAGCTGACGGTAGCGTTGTGGCACGGCACCAAGCAGAAACGCCGTGTCGAGCATATTGTCGTAGAACGAGAAATCGTTCGACGGAATGAACGCTACGCCAGCCTCCTGCTGCTTCTGCCAGCCGTAGCGACGGATTTCGGCAGCCACCTTACGAAGCTCGTCTTCTGATACTTCGCCCTTGAAAAACTTCTCGCTCGCAAACTTCAGTTCACGCTTTTTTCCGATTCGTGGGAATCCTATAACCGATGTCCTCTTTGTTGTCATTTTTCTATGTTTCGTGTTTGTTAAACCATTTTCTTGTTTTCGGGTGCAAAGATATGTGCGCAGACTTCTTGCACAAAATCTTTTTCGTAAGTTCGGGAAAATATGCTTCGTTTGTGTTGGAATTTCGCTCTGATTCAGAATATTATTCTGTTAAAGACGTCTTACTTCGGGAAAAATAGATGAAGAAGGGGGAGGGATTTCTTATGCTAATTAGGGATAAGAATTTCTGTTATTTGCTTTTATAGAATGATTTTTTTATTACTTTTGTCCGTTGCTTCTAATATTTTGTAAAATGAAGATTTTGCTGCTTGTTTTTCTAACATTTGTGCTTTGTTGCTGTTCAGGAAAGAAGAATTCGCAGACGGACGGCTCGTCTTTGCAGACTTCAGTTCTTTGCGACAAGGTAGGCGGAAAGGTCGTTTTTCCAAATGACATAGATTCGGGATGTTGCATGATGTTTACGCGACACAAGAAGGTGTATCTGTATAACAAGCCTAATGGCATGCGCATAGATACTTTAATAAACGATACGATAAACGAAAATTACTTGGTTTTGTCGTTGCGCGGTTTTGATGGTGATTATGCCTTTGTCGAGGCTTCGTATGCCTTGGACTCTTTGGATTTGTTTCCCAAAAAAGAACACATTGGCTGGATTGAGAAAAAATATCTGATGACATATCTGAATTGTTCGGATTATGAGCGTTGCAAGTATGTATATCTTTACAAGCAGCCTACCGAAAAATCGGAAAAGGTAGATAGTGTTGAGCATCCGTGGTGGGGAGTTCCTTATTTTGTTCACGGTTGTAAAAACGGTTGGCTTTTAATCGAAAACAACGGAAGAAAAGGCTGGGTGAGCCCGGAAGAGCAATGCTGCAACCCTTACACAACTTGTTGTTAGATGTCTTGTTTCAGCCTCTCGTCCAACCCGAACGAATCTCGAAGGCATCCCGAACGGTTGCTGGAAACTCGTGGTTCGGAAAAACACTTCGTTATGCTGAATTTCCGCGCTCGACCTTTGTCGCTTGCTTCGGCTTCACATAATTTGTTTTTCAGCGGTTGGGATTCCAGAAAGACTATTTCTTGTGCGAATTTTATTCGTTTCTGTGCAATGATATAGAAAGAATTTTTAATTTTGCGAAGCATAAAAACTATTAAAATGAAAAAACATACCCTTAAAATCCAACTTGCCGTTTTGTCGCTTTTGTGGAGTGCTGTTTGTGCCTATTCGCAGACGAGCAGCAAAACTTCTATGATAGAATTGCTGCAAAATTGCGACACGAGCATAGTCAGTTCTTTTACTCGTAATGAAAGTGGTGAAATGTACAGACATGTTGAGTACAATGTCGGAAGTAGTCTGTTTAATGAGTGTACAATGGAATTTGAGTTTCCACAATCGCCCGTCAGTTACGACACTTATGTGTATGACAATCAAATTGTAGAGTACGAATGTGTCTACAATGCTCTAAATCAGTTAGTACGATGCCGCAAGTTTGTTAAGACAGATAAGGAATGTAGTGTCTACACCTGTAATATTAGAAAAGTCTGTTACGAAAATCCAAAATCTTCAGACCACGCCATGCCTGCCGTAAATGGCTATAAAGGGAAGGGACATTTTGAATATTCTTATACCTTGAAAATGAAGTGGGGATATGTGTATTGCTGGAAAAGCGGACGTAAGGTAAATGCTTTTGATCGTCCTTTTATATCAGATGCTCCGTATTGCAAGAAAAAGGACGACTGGTTTATAGAATTTGTATCAACAGGAGAATCGTCTTTGTGCAGAGTATTGCTGAAAAATGGATTTTACGACCGATAGCGCGTTCTGCGTATGTAGATTTCATGCAAAAATATAGCCTGTCGTTTCTTCTGAAAAGACAGGCTATACTTATATCAGAAACCGAGCATCTGTAAGATATACGGAGCAAGGATTGCCGTCAGAATGCCGTTGAGGATAAGTCCAAGGCTGGCATAAACGCCGTGCATCTCGCCTTTCTGCATGGCGGCAGATGTCCCGACGGCATGGGCTGCCGTTCCTATCGAGATGCCTTGCGAGTCGGCATGCTTTATGTGCCCTACATACAGCACCTTAAATCCGACCACCGCGCCCAGAATACCCACGCACACAACAATGGCTGCCGTAAGCGACGGTATTCCGCCAAGCGTGCGAGTAACCTCCATGGCTATCGGGGTTGTTACAGACTTGCTTGCAAGCGACAAGACAACCTCTTTGCTCGCGCCAAGCCATTTGGCAATGAGCACAACCGAGATAATGCCCACGATGCAGCCCACAAACTGCGACACAAGTATCGGCACAATCTGCTGTCTTATTGAGCGTAACTGGCGGTAGAGCGGCACTCCCAAGGCAACAACGGCAGGCTTCAGCCAGAAGTCAATCATCGAGCCTGCGCTCTGGTAAGTCTCGTACTTTATTCCCGTAACCTTCAGAAATATAATCAGAAAGCCGATGCTCAGCAGAATGGGGTTGAGCAAAGCCCAGCCAGTCAGTCTTTGCAGCCTTCGTGCCAAGAAGAACACGCCGAAGGTTAGCGTGAGCAGAAAATATTGGTTTTGTAGATATTCCATCGGTCTATTTCTTTATTTTATCCTGAAAAATGCGCGTAATGTGGTGCGACCATCCCGTAACCACAATAACCAGAATAGTGCTTGCCACAACCGACACGACGATAGGCACGAACTCAGCCTTTATGATGTCGAAATAAAGCATCAGCGCCACACCAGGCGGCACAAAGAAGAAGCCCATGTTCTTGGTCAGAAAGGTGCTGAGCGTCTCGACCCACTCAAGCTTAATGGCTTTGGTTTGTAGAAGGGCGGTGAGAAGGAGCATTCCCAAGATGCTCGAAGGAATAGGAATGTTGGTGAGCCAAACGATAAGTTCGCCAACGGCAAGACATCCGATGATGATTGCAAACTGTCTGAACATATCTTGTTTTGTTTAAAAATTCTGTCTGGGCAGAAAAATCCTGAAGAAAACTTTTCGGGGAGATTATACAAAAAAGAACTTCTACGTATTGTAGAAGTTCCTTGGAGTGGGCGTTGACGGATTCGAACCGCCGACCCTCTGCTTGTAAGGCAGATGCTCTAAACCAGCTGAGCTAAACGCCCTTTCTTTCGAAAAGCGATGCAAAGATAC
>JBGUGY010000355.1:0-2829 GCA_045111775.1 Bacteroidaceae bacterium
CGGAAGTGGAACAGGTCGATGCTCCATTTTGCAAACTCGTTAAGCAGACTGTCGCGGCGGAATATCTCGCGAACCTCGCGCGTTGCGTACATCTTCTGGATGTTGTTGGCAATCTCGCGGCTCTCTACAAGCGATATGTTTCCTGCCTGCGTATGCAGTAGCGACAGGTTTACGAACGCTGCAATGAAGTAGAAGCGGTTAAGCGGATTGCGGAAGTGCGGAAAGCGGTCGCTCAGGTTCATCACCTTGTGATAGTAAAGTTCCGAGCGCATCTCGGCCTCGCGGTCGCCCATTCGCGAACATTGGAAGTTAAGAAGTCCCGAACACATGTAGCAGAACACAAGGTGCTCAATATCCTGCTTCTCCTCGTAGTGGGGCAGCAGGATTCCCATAAGGTTCTCGTACAGGAAAATGTCGTTGATGTTGCGGTGATACAGGTCGCGCGTCCAATAGTACAGCGAATCGTATTCGGCCTCGGGCACGCTGTCGCTCTCGAAGTAGTCCTTCAGCTTTGTAATCTCCATGTTTGTCGAGGTGTAGATGTCCGAATATTTTCGTGCCCTGCGCTTAAACATGTTGGTCCACTTGTCGTGGCTCAGGTTCATGAAGATACTGTCGTTGTATGTGTTATGCTTGCGGTAGGCATACACTATGTTGTTGAACGTGCGTCTGAAGTCGGGCGCTCCGTTGCCCAGTTTGGGCTGTTGCTTGTTAAGGTTGCGCTGTAGCCTTTCCTGCTTGTGAAACTCCTCTCGTGCCCACGATGTTCCGGCGGTAACGGAGTAGACATAGTTTTGCGCAGACGCAAGCACGGAGCATATTGCAAATAATAAAAAAACAGTTAATCGTGATTTCATATTTGTTTGATAATTATCGATTTAAAGATGTATGACTATTGTGTTTTTATAATAAGTGGTGTAAAGGTACAAAAAAAATCCCACTCACAAACTGTGAATGGGATTTTTTTATGCTTGACTGAATAAAATATTATTCCTCAACACGGCGAAGCTGCTGTACATAAACAGCCTTCTCTCTCTTAAGACGGTTCTTAACAGATGGCTTGTCAAACTGCTGACGAGCTCTCAACTCTTTAACAACACCAGTCTTCTCGAACTTTCTTTTGAACTTCTTAAGAGCCTTTTCGATGCTATCGCCCTCTTTTACTGGAACTACGATCATTTTTTCTTATTTAGTTTAAAATTATTTTTTTCAGTTCTATTTCGGGGTGCAAAGATAAACAAAAATAATGTCATAAAGAAAAAAAATATTAAATTTGTGGCGCGAAACTACAAAAAATCATTCAAAGATACTGACATAAAGCTTGGTATGGATATAATTGAACAGTTTTCTAAGGGAAAAAACGAAAATCAGCCTTGCGAAGACAGGCTTGTCATTACCGACGACTATGTGGCGGTTATCGACGGCTCTACCAGTAAGGGTGACTTTTCTTTCGACGGGATGCGTTCGGGGTTTGTTGCTGCCAAACTTGTGGGCGATTGCATAGCCGAGATGTCGCGCCGTAGTACTGTGGGGCAGGCTGCAAGACTTATGACTAACACTATTGCCGACTTTTATAATGCTAACGGATTGATGGATAGGATGAAAGAAAATCCTGCCGACAGACCGACGTGTAGCGTGGTTATCTATTCGGACTATCGCCGCGAGATTTGGCAGATAGGCGACTGCTTGGCAAAGGTGGGCGGCACGCTTTACGAGAACAACAAACCGCTTGAGGCTGTTCTTGCCAAGATGCGAAGCACGATGCTAAGGCTCGAGATGCTTGGCGGTAAGTCGGTTGTCCAGCTTCTTGCCGACGATACTGGGCGCAAAGCCATAATGCCGCTGCTTAAACAGCAATGTGTATGCCAGAACAATCCTGATGCCGGCGAATTTGCCTACGGAGTGGTTGACGGTTTTAAAATCGTTGGCGAACACATCAAGACGATACCGCTTGCCGATTATAGCGGCGATGTTATTCTCGCATCTGACGGTTATCCGGTGTTGTGCCCAACGCTCTACGAGACCGAGGCGCGCCTTGCTGCCATTCTGAAGGAAGACCCTCTGTGCTACGACAAGAACATGGCAACAAAGGCTATGGTTGAGGGCAACAATAGTTTTGACGACAGGACATACGTCCGTTTTCAGATTTAAACGGCAACTGCTTTTTTGTGTGGTTTGAAAAACTGTGCTTTCTGATAGAAGGAAGGCGCAGTTTTTCTGTATAAAAATGATTATGTGTCATTAATCATAAAAGTCTGAAACACATTTGTATTTAGCCAAATTATTTATTTGGACATTTTTTATTTCATCAAAAACCACCCAACCGTCTTTCTCTCTGACAGGTATAATCCAATGAGGTCTGTTTTCCTCGTCAACACAATATACAAAAATACTATCTTTATTGTAATAGTAACTTTTTATTGAGTCTATATCAAATGTTGAATTAGGGGAATCAATAGGGATAGGCGTGCCTGGACCAAAGAATTCTGAATGATCCGTAATTAAATAGAAGCTCTCTATCGGTACACTTTTGCCATTCTCTAAGACGTAATCCTTGTAATATTCAGGAGTTAATCCATAAGGAAGCAGATGGTAATTTATAAAACTTTTACCATAAAAATAGTTATGATAATCACGTAATAGCATAAAACCGAGTGTCACAACTATGGTTGCTGATGTTATTATTGCTTTCTTCATTTCTGCTTTAATTGCGTTTATTTGTGGGGAGTACAAATCTCCACAAGCAAGAACTAATTTGGATATACTTTAATTCTTTTTAAACCATTTTTTTTGTCGCATATAGCGTCAGATGTGTACGTTTCAACATCG
>JBGUGY010000356.1:0-3660 GCA_045111775.1 Bacteroidaceae bacterium
GCTACAAATTCAACCGTAAATATTTCGGTGACAGACTGTTCGACCGGTTAGTTATCGCTGCCGTTTCGTATAAGCCTACGTTTGAGCACAAATTATATAACGGAAGGGCGAATTGCGGATAATCATAAAAAATTATGTCTGGAATGATAATTAAATAAAAATGGTTATTTTTGCAGAGTTTTTTTACGGAGAAAATGATTGTTGTATAAATGTAATGAAAAGTGAATGTCAGTCATCATATTCTCCTTTGTGAAGAAAACATAAAAGAGAAGTAATAAGTCACAAAATTTTCAATTTGAATGCTATTCAATAGTTTTAATTTTTTTGTCATATTCCCTTTAATCTTTGCTGTTTATTGGGTTGTTCCCAGTAAATATCAGATAGTAAAAAAGTGGGTACTCATTGCAGTCAGTTATCTGCTTTACTTAAACTGGAAACCTGTTTATGCTCTCATTCTTCTTTTCATAACAGGCGTAACATTTGCAGGAGGCAAAATTCTCCAAGATGAGGCTGATGGAGAAAAGAAAAAAAGAAAGCTTATCTGCATTATTGGAGCTGTATTAACATTGTTGCCGCTTGTTGTTTTCAAGTATTACAATTTTGTCAACGAGTCTTGTATCCGGTTGCTTGAGGCTTGCGGAATACATTTCATGCTTCCGGGATTGAACTGGGCTGTACCAATAGGAATCAGTTTCTATACATTTCAGGCTCTTGGTTATATGTGGGATGTTTACTATGGAAAGATTAAGGCTGAGAATTGTTTTACAGATTATGTGCTTTTCTGCTCCTTTTTTCCACAGACGGCAAGCGGTCCAATTAGTAGATATTCAGAATTGATGCCGCAAATCAAGACGCCGCATCCGTTTGATTATAAGCAAGGAGTTGACGGATTGAAGATTCTGTTATGGGGAGTCTTTCTAAAAGTCGTCATTGCAGACAGATTAGGAATTTATGTAGATACCGTTTATTCAAACTATATATATTATTCGGGTTTGAACTGTCTTGTTGCATGTCTATTCTACACAATACAGATATATTGCGATTTTGCCGGATATTCGCTTATGGCAGTTGGTGTTGGCAAATGTCTTGGATTTGATTTGGTAAATAACTTCAGAAGACCATATTTTGCAACATCAATAACCGATTTTTGGAAACGCTGGCATATATCTCTCACAAGATGGCTTACTGCATACGTTTATATTCCGCTTGGCGGAAACAGATGCAGCAAGTTCAGACAGTACTGTAACATAATGGTAACATTTCTTGTAAGCGGAATATGGCATGGGGCAAACTGGACTTTTGTGCTGTGGGGCATTGTGCACGGATTGCTTCAGTGTGTAGAGAAGATTCTTGGAATTGCGCCTAAAGGCAAATACTACGAACTTGTTGAGTCAAAGAAATGGCTAAAGCCAATACGCATTGTTGTTACGTTCTTCTTGATTGCATTTGCTTGGATATTCTTCCGCATGCCAACGGTTGATGATGCTTTTGGCGTGATTGCAAAAATCATGACAAATCAGAGTGGAATGTTCCAGTTTATAGACAATACTATACCGCTTTTCTTCTCGCTGGCATTGCTTGTTGGTTCTGAACTGATAGAAGAATATCTTTATAAAGATAATCGTCATGGATTATTAGGCAATAAATACACGATTGTTCGTTGGGGATTGTATGTATTCCTGCTTGCATTTATAATTATGTATGGTGTGTTAGATTCAACTCAATTCATTTATGTTAGTTTCTGAAAAATATGAAAAAATATATAGTTAAAATCTTCATATTCTTTGCTATAATGATATCGTTAGATGTCGTTGTTGGATACTTGTCCGACTATTTGGTAGAGAATGCCAAAGGTGGTGCAACCCTAAAAAACGAATATATATGCGAGAAGACAAAGGAAGATATTCTGATATTTGGTTCTTCCAGGGCTTTCCATCATTATAATCCTCAGATTATTCAGGATTCATTGAATATGACATGCTATAATTGCGGCTATGATGCCTGCGGAATAATTACCGCTTATGGTTTGCTGAGAACCCTATATAAACGTTATACTCCTAAGGTGATTTTATATGAGGTAACTCCGAAATTCGACTGTCTTGAAGGCGATAATTTCTCATTTTTAGGACCTCTGAAATTGATTTACAGTAAATCGGATATTGAAGATGTTTTCGAAAATGTGTCTTATAAAGAGAAGTTTAAGATGAAAAGCGGGATGTACAGAGTAAATTCTAAGTTCATACAGTTGATTACGGAGAATGTGATGAACAGAAATCAAACGATACAAGGCTTTCTTCCAGAAGACAGACAAATGGATTTTGAACCAGAAAATGTCGCTCCCGAAATAAATGAAAGCTATGACAGTTTGAAGGTTTCCTATTTAAACAAGTTTGTAGAATTGTGTAAAAATAAGGGAATTTCATTGGTATTCATGGTGTCGCCAAGTTACAAAGCGACTAATGATGCTTATTTTGAATACATGATAAAATTTGCAGAGAAAAATAATATTCCGTTTATAAATTATTATTGTTATAAACCTATAACAGAAAATAAGGAGTTCTTCTATGACGAAATTCACTTGAATAAGAAAGGTGCAGATGAATATACGAAAACTTTCGTACGTGAGAATAAAGACTTTTTAATGTCATTAAATAAATAGTAAGATCCGCTTGGGTAGTTAGGTTATCCAGGCGGATTTTTAGTTTTTGGCAATCTTACATTCTTCTGCAAAAACTGAAAATGCTACCTCAATCTTTCTCTTTATGCTCGAATGTAAAATAATATGCCGAAAAAAGAAAGTGACGGTTGGCTGTGTCGCAAAAAATGATAACTTTGCGTCGACACAAATTATTGAAATCCTGTAAACTAAGACACATGAAAAAACTATTTTTACTCACAGCCTTTGCTTGCGCAGCCGTTGTCAGTCCCGAAAGTGCATCGGCGCAAAAAATTGATGATAGCGCAAGCAACGTGCTGAAGTACGACAAGCCGGCGCGCGTTTTCGAAGAGGCAATGCCGCTGGGCAACGGATTCATTGGCGTGATGGATTATGGCGGCGTGGACGACTGGCGACTTGGACTGAACGAGACGACACTCTGGACTGGCGGTCCTACCAATACGAACCCAACGCCTGATGCGTTCGGACATCTGGCAAAGGTACGCGAACTTCTTTTTGCCGAGGAGTGGGATAACGCGCGCCGCGAACTTATGAATATTCAAGGACCAGATGCCCAGACTTATGCGCCGATGGGCGATATTCACATCCGTCACATTCAGCAGGGCAAGATTGTAAATCATGGCACGGGGGAGATTGGCGGCGCGTGGAGCGGAAAGGTTTCTAACTATTATCGCGCCTTGGACTTAGGTATGGCTCTGTCGGGGCAGAGTTACACTGTCAACGATTCGGTTAATATCGATAGACTTGCCTTCACCTCATTTCACAAAAATGCGCTGGTCATTGTGCTTCATTCCGACAAGAAGGGGATGCTCAATATTCAGGTTGCGCCCGAAGCGCCTTATCAGAGTGCGGTTGTTACTTCCGAAGGAACAGATGCCTGCGCCCTCTCGGCTCAGATACCTTATAATATAGACCGCCCCGACTATGCTCCGCTTCATCAAGGGCCGAACGGCGAGAACGGAATGCGCTTCAGGTTCATGATA
>JBGUGY010000357.1:0-2692 GCA_045111775.1 Bacteroidaceae bacterium
AAGTCGCAGAACGCTTTGATGGCGGTCGGTAACTACGATGTGCTCGATGCAATTTCGCAGTATGTTGATAAGATGGATTTGCCGGTGGCGCAGATTTTGATTGAAGTTCTCGTTGTCGATATGGATATCGAAAAGGGCCACAGTCATGGGCTGAATTTGCTTTTTGGCAAGGCATCTCAGCATATGGGTTCCGAAAAATTGTTCCCGAGCATTGATCAAACTTTGAACGCAAGGCAGACCCAAAAGATATTTAATGGTCTTGGTTTAGGCGAAATTGTGAGTATCCCGAAGGACATGGTTACAAAGATCAATGCCATGGAACAGGAAAAGATTCTTGACGTGAAGGCTCGCTCCCAGATTGCAACGTTGAATGGTGAAACGGCTGTTCTTACGATTGGTCAAACGCAGTATTACATGATGTCGTCCGAAGTAGATTACAACCAAGGCGATGCAGTCACGTCCAAGACGACTCAGCGTTTCGAACAAATTGAAGCTAACTCCAATATCACGGTTACACCTTATGTGACGGGCGAGGGTGAAATCACTTGCGAGATTGTCCCGGATTTCTCGGAGCCGGAAGGAAGCTTTAACAGTTCTGTTCCTCCGACGCTTAACAAACGTTACGTGAAGTCTTCTGTGCGTTTGCGCGATGGCGAGACGATTGTGCTTGGTGGCATGGTGAAAGAATCGGTGAACGATGTGTACAACCAGGTGCCGTTCCTCGGTTCTATCCCTGTTCTTGGCTGGTTGTTCAAGAACGTGGAGCGTGTGCATAGCAAGAGCCAATTGCTGATTTTTGTGACACCGCACATTTATTACGGTCATGAAGGTAGCGTTGATATTGCAGACGAAATTGAAAAGGCTAAACAGCCGCTCGTTCCCAAGAAAGAAAAGGTGAAAAAGGAAGAACCGGCTAAAGAGCCTGTTGTCGAAGCTCCTGCCGATACGGTTGCCGCTGCAGAAGCAACGCCGGCCGAAACACCCGAAGTCAAAACAGAACAGGTCGAAAAGTAGTGGCTACGTCTCTGGGAAAAATGCTCGATGATGTCACCGGACGATTCTGGTGGGTGCTTGTCGTAAACGATTTTGCTAATGCGGGCTCGGCCCATATTTTACGCGTGATGCGCGGGCGCGGGGCTGGTCGCAGTTTTGTCGATTACTCGTTTTCGGGAACACTTGCGGAATGTCGAGAATTCCAGATGAAAAACGGTGGCGGTGCCGATGGCATTTTACTTGTCGATTGCTGTACGCCTGTAAAAATTGTTTCTGAAGAAGTTGGGACTGTCGCGGATTTCCCTGGTTACAAAGCCGAAAATCTAGATAACGTAGAATCTATAAGTGGTGATTTTTCGGCAGTCGCTTTGAAAAGTTCTGTAGAGAATTTTGTAGCCGATATGGACAAGTATGGCTTCAAGATTTTGCTCCATGTCCCGTCGGTTCTTGTTGTGGCTGAATTGCTGGATGTTTCAAGTGAACAGCCTTGCTTGTTTACGAATTGTAGCGATGGCTTTGTTCGTCTGTTGCTTACTTCTGGCGGTAAAATTGTTGCTGGGTACAAGGTGGCGGGGGAGAATGCGGAGCGCTTATCTGGCTATGTACGTGAACATTTCTTTTTGAAAGATACGGTTGAAGAACAGTTTTCGATGGAACCCGAAACGCTTGCGAAGGCTGTAGCCGAAGATGCTTGGCTCTTCCGTACCGATGGCGTGCCTGCGTTCCATACGGCTGTTGATAAGGGGGCCGTTCGCCGAATACGCGAGGCTGCTTTTTCTCGTCGAATTCTAAAATTTTGCCTAGCGTTTGTTTCTTTGTCTTTTATTGCTCTGTTTGCGTTCCGCATTGGTACTAGCGTATATGTAGACCGCTCGCAATCTAAGATTCAAGGGTTCAAGGCTCGTGTGCAAAAACAGAAAGAGCTTTCGCAGGTACTAGAAAAGCTTGAAAATGACAGGGTTGCATCGGAATCGTTTTTGAAGCATCGTAGCCATATGGCGACATCGCTAAAGAATTTTGTAGTTAATGTTACTGATAACGTTTGGATTACAAGCTGGAACGCTTCTCGCGGGAATCATTCTGTGCAGGGCTACGCCATTACGCCTGAAGATCTTTCTGATTTCTTGTCTACACTTGAAAAAGAACGGAACTTGGTCAACGTGCGTCTTAAAACGACCGAAAAAACAACTTGGAATAAACTCCAGGTTATAAAGTTTAGCTTGGGTGCGGAGGATGTTCAATGAAAATGTTTCTTTCGCGAAAAAAGTATAGCATAATAGCATTTGCTGCAGTTCTGTTTACCTTGTATGCCCTTTTCTGGTTCGTGGTACCGTCTGCAAAGAATGTGGCAGAATCATTTTCCTCTGCGCGTTCCGAAATTAAAATGTCGGAGTCTATGCAAAATGTTGATGCATCTCCGGATTCCCTGATTGCCGAATACAACAAGGTCTCTACGCGCATTAAGAAGTACACGAATGTCCAAGTGACCTCTTCGAAAATCCTTACGTTTGTGCATGAAGTTGCATCGAAATCGGGAATTGTCTTGAATGATTTATCAACGGGTGAAATGCACAGTTCTGAATCCGAAATTGAAATTCCTGTTTCGTTTAAGACAAGTGATTCCTTTATCGATGTCCTGAAATTTTTGAAGGAACTTGAAAATGGAATGTTCTGTATCCGCATTGATGATGTGAGCTTG
>JBGUGY010000358.1:0-3979 GCA_045111775.1 Bacteroidaceae bacterium
CTTTTCAGTCTCGAATGTGAGATTCCGTGCGGTTCGTCGGCAACAATCCAGATGCCAGACGGAAGTCGTCACAGTGTTGGCTGCGGAAAAATCAGCTTCAGCTGCAAGAAGTAAACATCTGATAAAGAGCTAAAAAAACGGGAGAGGAGTCGTGTAATTGAAAAATAATCGATATTTTTGTCCGAAATTATAAGAAAGACATGAATTACACGACTCCTCAACCCGGCATTGAATCGCGCTATTATTATCTTGACAATCTGAAAGTTGCACTCACCGTGCTTGTTATCTTTCATCACGGCGGCATTGCTTACGGCGATGGCGGCGGATGGGCATACACGCCTTCGAATCCTGCTGAATTTATGCCGTGGATATGGCATTTTTTCAGCACCAACGCAGCATTCTTTATGGGATTGTTCTTTATGATTTCGGGATATTTCGTGCCGCGAAGTTACAACCGGCAGGGGTTCGGCACGTTTATCGGCAAAAAAGCTATGCGATTGCTCATTCCAACAGCGATAATCACATTGTTGTTTTCGCTCGGCTCGCATCAATTGGAAGTTGGGCATACATGGTTTCTCGAAAGCCTTTTCTTGTTCTGCCTCGTTTATGCAATTATCAGACTGAATGTCAAGGCATTATCTATCAATAGAATTCCTACGCTCCTGTTCATGACCATCACGGCAGCGGTGATGGGCGTCGGTTCGTATTTTATCCGTCGGGTAAGTCCGCAGGATAATTGGATTTGGCTTCTTGGCATTATCAAAATAGAACCTGCGCACTATCTGCAATATGTAATGATGTTTGCATTGGGCGTAATTGCCGGACATTCAGACGGTTTTACAAAAATGAGCAGTCGCACGGGATTGACGGCTTTGGCAATTGGCGTTGCGCTGTGCGTGCTAAATTATCTGCGTGCCGACAATGCTATCGGAACGTTCATCTACCAATGGTTCGGAATTTTCGAATCGTTTTTGTGCGTTTTTCTGTGCTACGGATTGGTATGGTTTTTCCGCCAGTATTGCGCAAATTCAGGCAAAATTCCATCGTGGTGTGCAGCACAAGCCTTCGGGGCGTACATCGTTCACCTTCCGCTGATGCTCATTTTTCAAAACGTCTTCGACAGATTGTGGATTGGCGCATTTGGTAAGTTTGTGTTTATCAGTATTATAACTACCATTGCATCGTTTATGCTGACGTGGCTTCTGAGATTGATTCCAGGGGTAAAGAAAGTGTTGTGATTTTTTGCTGCTGTGCAAGAAAAAAATGTTATCTTTGCTGCGGAATATTATTTTGATTTGTAATTCTTTATGAATATGCGTAAGATTTTATTATCGATTATTGCATTGTGCATTTCATGCGCAACTTTTGCTTCGCGTCCGCTGAAAGGACTGAGAACACACGTTCAGAGTGATGGAAAGACCATTAGCGTCCGTCCAACCGGAAACTCAATCTCCGGATTCTACGTCACAACCGACGATTATGCCCTCTACTCGGTTGGAAGCGATTATTTCTACGCATATCTCGATGCCGAAGGAAACTTCAAGAACAGCGGCATTCTGGCGCACAACAAGGATGAGCGCACCGAGGCTGAAAACGAGCTTCTGAAAGGCAGCGAATATCAGAACGTGTCATCGCGTTTCGAGTACGAGCCTGAGACTTACAGATTGCCACAGAGCAAAGCAACAAGAGGCATTGGCTCTACCGATTTGGCAACAATAAAATGCACTGGCAGCCCCAAAGTTTTGGTTGTACTTGTAGACTTCAGCGATGTTCAGTTCTGCACAGAGGAAGTTTGTGGTTTAAATCCTTACACCTACTACAACGCAATGTTGAACTTTACTGACCCTGCAGGCAATGCCGATTCTACTTACTTCAAAAAAACTTATAACACAGGAAGCGTACAGCAATATTTCATAGACCAGAGCGGTGGCAAGTTCAAACCCGTTTTCGATGTTTACAGCAAGATTTACAGAGCAAATAATCCTGCAACATACTACGGGAAAAACTACGGAGATACACCAGACAAATATCTCATAAATCTAAGAAGCGAAGTTGCCGCATTCCTGAAAAACGAAGGTGTAGACCTTTCGCAATACGATGCCGACAAAGACGGTGTGGTTGACTGTCTGATTACATATCTCGCAGGACCAAGCGAAACAACAGGCGGCGCTGATAAAAAGAATTATGATGACTACTTGAAGAACAAATGTATTTCGGGCAACTCATACTCAACATGCGGAGCGTACAAAATCAGCACCATTGTTTTTGCCAATGAAATGTACTATGACAGTAGCAGTCGTAAAATAATAGAGGGCATCGGAACTACATGCCACGAGTTCTCTCATGCACTCGGATTGCCTGATTTTTATTATTACGGCAACACTCCATATTTCGGACTTGACTTATGGAGTGTGATGGATTATGGTTTGTATGGTGTAAATCAAAATAATATTCCCGGAGGTTGTCCTGTAGGCTATACTGCCTACGAAAAAGAATTTATGGGCTGGACTACCATTGAAGAATTGACTGAAGGCTACCGCGAATTCAAAAATCTGAAATCTGTAGCCGCTGGCGGAAAGGCATACCGCATTACCAACCCTGCAAATACAAATGAATATCTTATCCTCGAAAGTCGCCAAAAAGACAACTGGTATCTGATAAGATCGGGCTTACAGATTATGAAGGTTAAATACAACTACAAAACATGGACGGATAATAGAGTAAACAGTTATCCAGATCAACTTTGTACGCTTATTCCTGCCGACGGGGAACTTACATTTCTAAAATCAAATTACACTAACGAAGAATACGACTATTATTATGCTGGTTTGGTTGGCGATTTGTTCCCTATAGAGGAAAGTTTAGCAAACAAATACAAACAACTGTCAACAGTAACAGAATTTGTGCCAACAGACGAGAGCCTGTTTTACTATAAATTCCCTATCAGAAACATCACCAGAGACAAAACAGCCATGACTGTTTCATTTACCATCGGAAACAAATCGACTGGTGTAGACGCAGTAAACGCAGCGGCTCTCGTAGATGTATATAGCGCAAGCGGCATCAGACTGCGCAAGAATGTAGAAGCCGGCACGGCAACCGACAATCTGCCAGAGGGCATCTACATCGTAGGAGGTAAGAAGGTAATAAAAAGATAACAAACCAGACTAAATAAAGACAGTACGCTTGTGAAAAACATTACGGGCGTATTGTCTTTTATTTTTCCCAAACGAAATAAAAACTAAAGGTAAAGTCTTTATATACAGACATAAAATTACTAATTAAGAACCATGAAAGTTAAAAATTACATTAAACATGCTACGATTGTAGCCTTGCTCACGATTAGCAACGCCACACAAGCGCAAGACTACAGGCTGTGGTACGACAAGCCGGCAGAGCGATGGACGGAATCGCTGCCTCTTGGAAACGGCAGACTTGGTGCGATGGTGTTTGGCAATCCGCTCGTTGAGCATCTGCAACTTAATGAAGAGACAATCTGGGCCGGACGGCCAAACGGCAATGCCAACAAAGACGCTTTGGAATGGATTCCGAAGATACGAGAGATGGTTTTTGCCGGCAACTTTGCCGAGGCGCAGAAAGCTGCCACGCAGCACGTAAAGTCGGCAACAAATCAGGGAATGCCCTACCAGTCGTTCGGCGACCTTCACATCAGTTTCAGCAATCAAAGCAACTACACCGATTACTATCGCGAACTGAGTCTCGACTCGGCCCGCACGCTCGTTACATACAAGTGCAACGGCACAAGCTATCGTCGCGAAACGATTACCTCGTTTACCGACGACCTCGTTGTCATGCACATCTCTGCCGACAAGAAGCAGAGCATCACGTTTCAGGCAATGTTCACAAGTCCGCATCAGGACGTGAACAAGTTCTGTGCCGAGTCGGGCATTGCCATGAGTGGCGTTTCAAGCTGGCACGAAGGTCTGAAGGGAAAGGTTCAGTTTCAGGGCATAGCCAA
>JBGUGY010000359.1:0-4179 GCA_045111775.1 Bacteroidaceae bacterium
CCATTTGTGTGGCAAAACGCCGCAATTTGGCACAAAAAAAGCACCCAACCGACAAATAAATAAAATTATTTTATATTTTTGTAGCCGATATGTTTAATTATTAACAAATTGAAAGACAAAAATGAAGACAATAAAGAAACTGATGATGCTGCTTGTTGCGGTATTCTCACTAATGACATTCTCGGCATGTGATTCCGACACAACCACAAGATGGGAGCTCGAAGGCGTCTGGACTGGCGACTTTGCTATGCAGCTTTATATTGGAGGTCATTACAGCAAAGAAGCTTACAAGACAACTCTTTATTTATACGACAATAGAGAAGGTAAACAGGTTGACTATTACAGAATAGGTAATACCTCAACCATCGACACAAACTACTTTACTTGGGATGTAAGAGGCGGCAGAATCATAATGAATTATGATGACGGCACAATGCGCGGACAAACAGTAACAATAAGCAGTTATACCTTGTATAACGGATATTGGGAAGGCATCGTTGATAATCAGCATTTTAGAATGTACAAAGAGGCCAGCGCATACGACAGCTACTACGATAGTTATTACGCAAAACAGCGCAACAATACATCACTGCAATCAGCAGAGGAAGAATAAGACAAAAACTCCTTGCAGAAGCGAATTTTTCTGCAAGGAGTTTTTTATAAATTATATCTGCGGATTATTCGCAGGGCAAGACGCCAACCAAACAACGATTTAAGTATCGTCAAGGTTCTCCTTTTTGGCAGAATGAACGAAAGTCCGTTTTCGCGCAATCCGTCGAAGAACACCCGCTCTACATCCTTCGAAAACGGATAATTCTCGTAAAGCCAATATCCGTAGCCACGAGATATGGAATTTCTGTTCTCCTCGGTATTCTGATAGTCGAGAATCATCTTGGCGATGCCCTTGAAGGTTGAAATATACGATGCCAACGCTTTTTCATTCTTGTTTCGGCTAACCGTACCCTTGCGCTGCCTCCAGACGGCATATTCATTCTTGCCAGAGAAAAGCATCTTGTCGGCAGCATTGTACACACGAGCAAAAAACTCGCCGTCCTGATTCTTCAGTACGCTCTCATCCCATCTGCCAACAGAATCGACAAGATGGCGCGGAACAAGATGACAGTGCGGACATCTGAATCCAGCTCCTGTCCAGATGCCAACGAGCATCTCGATGCCCGGAACAAAATCACGATCGATGGTTGTAGGAGGCTGCCACAATTTGCCGTCGGCCTCGAGCATGTAGATTGGAGAAAAAGCGGCAGAATCGTTTGTTCCTCGCTGTATTATTGCATCCATCAGCGACTGGATGTGTCCTTTTGTTATAAGATCGTCAGCATCGTGAAACAGCACATAGTCTCCGTGGCTCATTTCGAAAGCATAGTTCCGCGCAGAATTTCCGCCCTTCTTCGGATTTGTGTAAAGACGTACTCTGTCCGACAGAAATCTCTGCACCACCTCGACCGAATCATCGACAGAATGGTCGTCAACAACGACAATCTCAATATTCGGATAAGTCTGGGCGAGGCAACATTCTATCGTCTCGGCAACATATTCCCCAGAATTGTAGAGAGGAATCAATATGGATACTAAAGGGAATTTTTCCATGATACTAAATACTGTATCCTGCTTTTTTGCAATCATCGACAAAATCGGAATCCAAGTCTGGAAATGAATGATTTACAGGTCGAGTCAGTCTAAAAACAATATAATTGCGAATGTTGTTCAGAACAATATTAAGTTTGCTTGGATTCTGCCCGTCATCCAGCATCAGAACTGGCAGATGCTTTATTTTCAATCCGTTATGCTGGCAATAAAGCGGCAGCAGAATCTCGCCCATAAAGCCGTATGTGCGTTTCTGGAAAGGATAATCAACTACCTTTATATATCGTTCAAGTTCCTCGAGCATAGGGAAAAGCCACTGGCAATAATCCTTGAAAATCTCCTTTCGGGTGAAGAACATATTGTATGCAATCCAGCGGTTGTCCATGCACCAGAATTTACGGATGCTCTCCTTGTATTCGGGATGATTTTTCAGCAGAATTCTGCCGAGTAGATGATATTCTTCGGGCAGATGCGCCTTTATGTAACATTCTGAAACCGACTCGTTCATGTACCACGGATTTGGCAGAATGATATCGCAATCGCCCAAAGCATCAGCAGGATTCTGCCACGTTTTCTGAAGTTTGCAGAAATCATCGACAGAAATATGTCTTACATAGTCAATTTTCGACGCATTTTTAGAGAAATCGAAATAGCGGCGATAGTGAGCCAGACCAACAAAATCGTAGTCCGTCATGTTCTTCCACGCCCAATAAAGTCCCGTCAATTCGCAATAATTAGGATTCTTGCGGCTGATATTATCGCCCGTATCGTCGCCGTCAAATCCAAGATTTACAGCCGATTGAGCCTTACCGACCTGCAAAGGACGGAACACACCGTTGCTCAGAACAAAATCGTTTTTGTGAGCACAAACTATTATTTTGCTTTTTGCCATAATTGCAAATGTAACTCTTTTATTTTACTTTTGAAAGCAGCGAGAGAATTTTGTCCTTGCCCGATGCCGACAAAGGCTTCAATAACGCCAAAAGTCTGAATTTCTTATTCTGGCAAGATGAAACCGCGTCTCCAAAGATTTTCCAAAACAGATTATGAAGTCCGATTCTTTCATCGGCATTCAACTGTCTGATTTCATGGAGATAGCAAGCTGTCGCCATATCAACCTCAGCTTTCAGAATCTCGGAATAATATTCATCTGAAAACAAATCTTTATATCGCGCGAAAGTCTGACTCAAACCCCTAACCGTGTAGTAATATGTGTAGTCGTTCTTTGGCTGCAAGAAGAAGTAGTGATAATGACACTCAGGCAACATTCTGATGCTCTGCACATGCTTCATGTAGTGCGTAATGAACTCCATGTCCTCCTGACATTTCATATCCTCGCGGAAGCGGATTTTATTGTTTTCGATGATGTTTCTCTTGTACATCATCGTCCACAGATAGCCGAGTTGATTGCGTTTGTAAAGCATGAACAAGGCGCTCTGCAAGTCGCCTTTTTGCAAAGACGCCTCATGAACCTCACCGAAATTGAAAGTCTTTGAATACATCTTGCCGTCCATGTGCCAGAAACGTCCTTGAACAAGGACGTCGCTGTCGGCAATGTTTCCGACGAAAGCCGAAAGATAAGTCGGCTCAAGAATGTCATCGGCATCAACAAAACAGATGTATTCGCCGCGAGCTTTGTCGAGTCCAGTATTTCGCGCCGCACTTGCGCCTCGGTTTTCCTGACGGATACAAACAAAACGACTATCGAAAGCACAGAATTCATGACAAATCGCGGGACTGCCGTCGGTACTGCCGTCATCAATCAGAAGCACCTCAAAATCCTTAAAATTCTGAGATGCCACCGAGTCGAGGCACTCTTTCAGCCGCGCCTCAGCCTGATAAATCGGGATTATAATGCTTATTTGCAGCATCGACTTATCTTGTTTACAACTTTTTCGCCCAATCTCCACAGAGGATAGAAAAACGGATAGTAATTCCTTATCTTGTATCCGATGCCCGATGAATGCTCGGTCCAGCTTCCGTTGCAAAGATGAATGGCGTAACTTTCCTTCGAGAGCATAAGCGCGTTCCCGACAAAAATATCGGATTTGTAAATGCACATATCGTCAGCTAGATGCTGTTCTTCATCAACATAACGATAGCCGTATTTTTCCATCTGCTTGGTGATGTACAAACCAATGACCAAATCGCACGTCTTGTTTACATCGAATGTCTGCTGATTGTAAAAATCGAGGCAATTCTTCAAGAAAGGCAATCCTGCCGATGCGCCCATGATGGCAGCCTGAACGCCGAAGCCCTTCACGCTTTCATCAGTCATATTTCTACCTTTAGAATCGAGTTTCCGAGCCTCGTCATCGTTATACACGCCCGGATTTATCTCGTGAGAAGTGAAGAAGTTGCAGTCGAGAAATTTATCGAAATTCCGGAATACTCTGACATCTGAATCCATATAAATTCCACCTTCGGTATAAAGGGCATAAAGTCTGATGTAATCGGCAACGAAAGCCCACTTGCGAGCCTTATACGCCTCGCGGACAAACGGAACGCTGTCGAAATCAAAACTGTCGGAATCCCAGACTTTTATCTTGTAATCGGGCAGAAACTCCTTCCATGTGT
>JBGUGY010000360.1:0-4463 GCA_045111775.1 Bacteroidaceae bacterium
TGCTTGTCGTAGGTTGGTGGCTTTTTCCGCAGGTCGTTCCGACCTACGGTTACTAAGCGGAGACGCTTTCAGCGTCTGTAACATACATATAATCAATTATGTGATGTCTTAACAAAAACAACAAAACTATGCGTTGTACAAGTAAGAAATGTATAATTTATTCCGAATTCGCGTAACATATACCTAACATATACCCTGCATATACCTTGCGTATAGCTTCCCTCTATCTACCTTCTACCTACCTTCTTCCTACCTTCTTCCTACCTTCTATTTTTATATACCAAACGGACAATTTCTGGCAAAATTGTCCGTTATATATCCCAAGTTATCAATTATGAATTATGAATTCTGAATTATGAATTATTAATCCCCCTTTTCAAATTTCAAGTTTCAAATTTCAAATTTCAAGTTCAAAGAAAGCGTCTTTCCTTAAAATCAGATTGGACGAACGAAAAAAGGCAAGACTTGCGTCCTGCCTTTTCCATGTCTTCTTCATAGTTACGATACATCATTCACTTTTTTTGTTATACCTCTCTTACATTTTAGTTATAAGCTTCCTCTCCGTGCTCATAAATATCAAGTCCCACATCTTCAATTCTCTTATCTACTCTCAAACCATGAATCTTCTTTATACTATAGAACAATATCACGCCTGTCAAAACTGTCCATGCTCCAACTGCAACAAGTCCGCAGAACTCTGCACCAAGAAGTGATGTTCCGCCACCGTAGAACAAGCCCGGTGCTACTCCGTTTGCTCCTGTTGAGAAGAGTCCGACGCACAATGTTCCGAGGAATCCAGAAACGCCGTGTACTGATACTGCACCAACTGGGTCGTCAATCTTCAGTTTAGTATCGATAAACTCAACTGCAAGAACCATTGCAATACCGCTTACAAGACCGATTACTGCTGCACCCCACTCGTTTACGCAGTCGCAACCTGCTGTGATGCCTACCAAGCCAGCCAAGATACCGTTACATGCAAGTGAAAGCGATGGCTTTCCGTACTTAACCCAGCTGAGAGCGATTGTTGCAAGTCCGCCCATTGCTGCTGCAAGGTTTGTGTTTACGAATACAAGCGAAATCTCAAAGCGGTTAACCTCGCCTGTTGCTGCAAGCTGTGAGCCCGGGTTGAATCCGAACCAGCCAAACCACAGAATCCAAACACCAAGTGCTGCGTATGTAAGGTTGTGTCCCGGAATGGCACGGCTTCTGCCGTCGGCTGTGTACTTACCGCGTCGTGCGCCAAGGAAGGCTGCGCCAACAAGTCCCAAGAGTCCGCCAACGTAGTGAACAATTGTTGAGCCTGCAAAGTCGTGGAACGCTGCGCCGAAGGTGCTCATCATAAATCCGTCGGCAGCATCATTGCAGAGCCATCCGCCGCCCCAAGTCCAATGTCCTTCTACCGGATAGATTATCAGCGAGATAAAGAACGAATAAACAAGATACATCGAGAACTTTGTTCTCTCAGCCATACAGCCCGAAACGATGGTGGCTGCTGTGGCACAGAAAACGGTCTGGAAAATCAGGAAGCCCTCAACAGGCAGTCCGTCGTCAGATTTCCAGAAGTCGAGGCTGCCGAAGTTTGGCATTCCTACAAAATCACCGCTTCCGTGCATCAATCCAAAACCCACAAACCAGAAAACTATTGTACCTATTATAAAATCGCAGAAGTTTTTCATCAGGATGTTAGCCGTGTTCTTTGAACGTGTAAATCCGGCCTCGCACAAGGCAAATCCCGGCTGCATGAAGAATACGAGCATTGCCGCAACCAGCATCCACACGGTGTTGATAGATACGCTGTTGTCTTCGGCAAGTGTTGCTGCTGCAGCTACTTCGTCGGCATGAGCCATTGTGCATGATGCTATCGCCGCAACCACGGCAAGCATCTTTCTATATTTCATAAATATTTTCATAATGTCAGTGTTTTTATTTTGTGTATGTGTTGTAAAAATTTGTCGGGCATCAGCCCCATTTTCGGTAATTGGGCAGGAATCGTTTTTATTTCTCCTGCTCGGCATTATACAGAGCAATATCTCCTCGTTCGCCTGTTCTGATTCTGATGGCATCCTCGATTGGGATTACAAAGATTCTGCCGTCGCCAATCTCGCCAGTCATTGCGGCGTCCTCGATTGCCTTGATTGTCTTCTCTACGTTCTTGTCGCGTACAACCACGCTGACCAGAACTCGCTCGATGCAGCTTGTATCATAACAAACACCGCGATAGATGCGTGCCTGACGCATTTTACCCTCGCCTCTCACATCGTAGTAAGAAAACCATTCGATGTCGGCAGACAACAAAGCCTCTTTCACGTCTTCGAACTTTGTCTTCCTGATAATTGCTTCAATTTTTCTCATACTTGAATTACATTATGGTTTGTTTTTCTTTAAAAGAATATCTTTTTATTTTTCTTTTGCAAAGATACATAACATTTTAACACATAAAACATATTTTCATAATTATATTTGTCAATTTTTACTCTTAATTATTATCTGATAGATAATTCTTATTTATGATTACATTTTATCACTATTTATCGTATTTTGATTACATTTTTCAAGCATTAAGATTTTCAACCTTTCAGAAAGCGCACAAAAGCGCAAAAATCAGCAATAACAAAACGTTTTTAAATCATCGGAAATAGCAACACAAACGAAACACGCGGTAAACAAAAAAGTTGTATTTTTGCAGAGCATTACATTACGCATTATTATAAGGTATAAAAATGGGAGTAAACACAACATTATTTTTTACATTCCTTAAGATTGGAACCACAACCATTGGCGGAGGCTACGCCATGATTCCGATGATGGAAAGGGAGATTGTAGACAAGTACAAATGGTTGGAAAGGGGCGAGTTTATGGATATCATGGCCGTGTCGCAGGCAACTCCGGGAATCTTCGCAGCCAACATGGCAAGTCACATAGGCTACAAGCTAACGGGCATAAAGGGCGGAATAATCGCGCTGCTGGGCAACCTTCTGCCGTCTATCGTGTGCATTCTGCTAATAGTATTCTTCTTTCAGCATTTCAAGGACAACCACATTGTTCAATGTATCTTTATGGGACTGCGCCCAGTCGTTGTCGCCCTTATTGCATCGCCGGTGTTCAAGATGATGCAGACGGCAAAGATATCGTGGCACAACGCGTGGATTCCGGTTCTGTCGGCTCTGCTGATATGGCTCTTGGGCGTATCGCCAATCTACATCATAATCGTTGCCGCCGTGGGCGGATATCTCTACGGAATTTATAACAACAAAAAAGAAGTAAAATGATTTTTCTGAAACTATTCCTCATATTCAGCAAGATAGGCATATTCAATTTCGGAGGCGGATATGCCATGATTTCGCTCATCCAGAACGAAGTGGTAACCAAGGAGCACTGGATGACTCCGCAGGAATTTACCGACATGATTGCCGTGAGCCAGATGACGCCCGGCCCTATCGGAATAAACGCCGCCACATACGCCGGATTCACCGCCGTGCAGAATGCCGGATACTCGTACGAATGGTGCATCGTAGGCTCGGTGCTCGCGTCGCTGTCGGTAGTATGGCTTCCGTTCACGCTGATGCTGATGATTAGCCACTACCTTATAAAGAATAAGGAAAGCTACGTTGTGAAGTCGATTTTCAGCGGACTGCGCCCTGCCATCGTCGGACTGATTGCGGCGGCTGCCCTCGTGCTGATGACAGAGGAAAACTTCGGCAACCCAAAGACCGACCTCTACCAGTTTGTGGTGAGCGTTGTGCTGTTTGCCGCCGCCTTCGTTGCCACACGCTTCTTCAAGACTAACATTCTGCTTGTTCTGGCAGCCGGAGCACTTGCCGGAATAATCTGCTATTACTAAGTTTTTTTTCGGAAAAACAAAATAAAATGTATCTTTGCTACGTGAAGTAATAAAAACACATTAATAATATTAAGCACAATTATTACAGATAAGAAAAAATATGAAAGAAAAATACGAAAAATTAGTCAACAGTAAATATTACAAAGTTGCAGATGTGCTTATCTTTGCATTTATACTATTAGCCTCTACAGTAGTTATGACAGTATTGTTTTATCGCCAGTCCATATCTGACGGAAGTACATACCATTCTGATATAAGACCATACATAGAGGAAATGTTAGGCATCCAAACACAATACAGTTTCCCATATCCAATACTTTTTAAGACGGCAGGCATACTTTATTATTTTACTCCTACCCCAGAGTGGGCCATGGTTATTGCTATTACATCTTTCAATATATTAGCAATGATTATTGTAAAAATTATTTTGAAAAAGCAAACTGGCGCAGGTATTTTATCTTCATTATGCACAATGAGCTTGTTCTTTTTATCAATGCTCTTTAGCCATAATCTAAAAAACCTTGGCATAGTGCATACATACATCGGTGTGTTTACGCCAAATCCATGGCACAATGCAACCTATATGGCTGCACGCCCCTTTATGGTTCTTGCATTTTTC
>JBGUGY010000361.1:0-2524 GCA_045111775.1 Bacteroidaceae bacterium
TTGTAAATCGTAGTTTTGCCCTCTGCCATCACCGCCGCCATGATGATGTTGGCAGTTCCGGTTACAGAAGCCTCGTCGAGCAGCATGTAGCAGCCCTTCAGTTTGTCGCCCACGATGTCGTAGATGCCTCTGTCGGCATTATAATGGAACTCGGCACCCAGATTCTGCATACCGAGGAAGTGCGTGTCGAGTCGTCTGCGACCAATTTTGTCGCCGCCCGGCTTTGATATAAGAGCCTTGCCAAAGCGAGCCAGCATAGGGCCGAGCATCAGCACAGAGCCACGCAATGTTGAGCAGCGATGAAGAAACTCGTCGCTCTCAAGATAGTTCAAGTCAACCTCGTCGGCCTGAAAAGTATAAGTATGTCTGCCTTCCTGAACCACCTTCACTCCCATATCCTTCAGCAAATGCATAAGGTTGTTTACATCGAGGATATTAGGAATGTTGTGAATGGTAACCTTCTCGGCAGTAAGCAAAGTGGCACAGATAACCTCGAGAGCCTCGTTCTTTGCACCTTGCGGAACAATCGTTCCCTGCAACTTATGACCACCCTCAATAACAAAAGTTCCCATACCGCTTTATTTAGTACGTTTTTTTGCCTTCTTAGCCTTCATCTTGCCGGCATCGCTACGCGGACCGTCGATGAGGACGTTGTCGAGGCTGATATTATCGGGATTGTAAGCCACACGACCGCCCAAGTAACGGTTTAGGTCGTTCAGCACTCTTACATCGTTAAGCGTATTGATGTTCCATTCTGCCAGATTGCGCTTCATCTGACTTGCAATAAGGTTGATGTATCTGTCGCGCTCCGGGCCTTCTGGAACGTCCTCAACATGGCGGAGGGCACGCTCAACAAGCAGTCCGTAGTGGCGGAAGTGTATGTTGCGCTGCGGATAAGGCACGCGCGCCGGTTTCTGCGCAAGATCGTCTTTCTTGACAATCTCGAATGGGTAGTCGATGTCGAGTTTAAAGTCTGACATGATAGCCAGCTGGTCCCACAGTTTACGCTTGTAGTCCTCCTGCTGGCGCAGTTCCGGGAACATGCTGTCCATCACCCTGATTATTGTCTCGGCGCATCTCTGTCGTTCGGCTCTGTCCTCGAGCGTGAGGGCATAGTCAACCATTCGCTGGATGCTTCGTCCGTATTCGGGTAGCGACAGTCTTTTTCGCTGCGTATTATATTCTATTTTGCTCATAATCGTCTTTATTAGAGAAGTTTTTTAGGGGTCGATGCCACGAACTCTTTCAGATAGAAAGGCTCGAAGTATGCAACGTCCTTGAAATCCTGCTTTGCCATTGCCATTTCGGCAAGCGGCTGCATGTATTTGGCCAGAGGCTTTATGCCGTCGACAAAGTGCGCATTAGGATGCTTTATTTTGTCCTTGCACTTCTCCGAGCCGTTTCCGAAGAAATATACAGGATGCTTGTCGAGGAATTCGGCGTATGAATTCTCGTCAACGATATCGGCCTGAATGTCGCGAACGGCATTCAACGCTCTGTCGTAGACGGCTGCATACACCTCCATTCGGCGGGCATCAATCATAGGGCACAGAAGAGCATCCTCGGGCAGTTCCTCATCCTTCAGAAGCAACGGCACACACATAACCTTCAGCGTTGGAATGCCGAGAAGCTTCACATCGTGGGCGTAACAAACGCCCTTTGCCATAGACACTCCTATGCGCAGTCCGGTGTAAGAGCCGGGGCCGCAGCTCACCGCCACCGCATCGAGCGGAATGGCATGGCTATCGGCAAACGAGAGCGCTCTGTCAACAAAAACACCAAGGGTTACATTATGGTTGGGGCCTTCAAAATCCTCTTCATGATAAATGCAATGACTATCCTCGCTTACAGCCACAGAACACACGTCTGTAGATGTCTCAATATGTAGAATACACGACATTATTTTAAATCTTTACAATATAAAATGCAAAAATACATTTTCTTATGCAAAAAACTATTATTTTTGCAAAAAAATAGTTTGAAATATGATACAATCAATGACTGGCTACGGTAAGGCAACCGCAGTTTTTGGAGAAAAAAAGATCAATGTTGAAATAAAATCACTGAACAGCAAGGCACTCGACCTTTCTACGCGCATCGCGCCTCTCTACCGCGAGAAGGAGATGGAAATCAGAGCCATGATTAGCAGCGCGCTCGAACGCGGAAAGGTGGACTTCAGCCTATGGATTGAGAAGGACGACTCGCAGACTGCCGCACCTATCAACCAGACAATTCTGCTGAACTATTACAACCAGATAAAGACAATAAGCGAGGAGAACAACATCGCGCTGCCAGCCGACTGGTTCTCTACCCTTCTCCGAATGCCAGACGTGCTGACAAAGGTTGAGGTCATAGAACTATCAGAAGAGGAGTGGATTTCGGTACGCACAGCCGTTGAGCAGGCAATCAACCAGCTTGTTGATTTCCGCAAGCAGGAAGGCGTCGCACTTCAGAAAAAATTCGAGGAAAAGATAAAGAATATCGGCGAACTGCTGAAAAGCATCGAGCCTTACGAAAAGAACCG
>JBGUGY010000362.1:0-3595 GCA_045111775.1 Bacteroidaceae bacterium
TGCTTGTCGTAGGTTGGTGGCTTTTTCCGCAGGTCGTTCCGACCTACGGTTACTAAGCGGAGACGCTTTCAGCGTCTGTAACATACAGAAAATCAACCCTATGATGTCTTACAAAAGCAACAAAACTATGCGTTGTACAAGAAAGAAATGTATAATTTATCCCGAATTCGCGTAAAAATCAGAGAATCATCGACACAATAGGTATCGTTATCATCGACAGCAATGTGGTGATAAAGGTACCTTGTGCCATCACGGTCTCGTCTCTGCCGTACTTAAAGCAGAGCATCGTGCCGAACGAGGCAACGGGCATGGCGGTTATCATTGTATTGATGCTGATGATACGATCGTCGAACAAGTCCGAAAAGCGAAACAGGTACATAACGAACAGCGGCAGTATGAAGAGTCGGAACGCCGCCATCAGAAAGATTTTCGGTCCGCCGGTCATGTGCTTCAGCGGAATCTGCGAGATGCTGTAGCCAATTATCAGCAGCGAGCCGGGAACGGTTATGTTGCCAATGAGCGTGAACGGCTGCGCTATTACATGGGGCACTCTGATGGCAAAAGCCACGATTATCACGCTGATATACGTTCCAATCATCGCCGGAGAATAGAAGCGCTTCCACTGGAACTTGCCTTCTGACTTACCTGCAATAAACTGAACTCCCCAGATAAACACACAAAAGGTATTTGCCACATTCAGGATGCTGGCATAGAACACGGCTTCTGCACCAAACATAGATGCCACAACGGGATAGCCAATGAACCCCACATTTCCGAAGGCAAGCATAAAGCTGAACAGTCCTTCCTCCTCGCCCACGTTGAACAGTCGCGGCAGATAGGCGGCAATGACGAGCAGCACGACATACGTTATTATGCCGACAATCATCAGCGGAACGACAAGCTCGCGACTTGGCAGATTGTCGCCCATAGTGCTGGCTATAATAAGGCACGGACAAGTAAGGTTGATAATAAGGCTCGCCATCTTCTTGCTCAATGTCTGGTCGAACAACTTAGCCTTGCCGCTTATGTAGCCGGCTATGACAACGGCAAACAGCATAGCCATTTGCTCGAGAATAACTGTAAAATCCATCGTGTTACCCAATAAAAATTGTGCAAAGTTAATCTAAAAAAGCATTATGCTGAAGTTTTTACGGTCTTTATTGATGATTGCGAAGAAAGATAGGGATTAAAAGTTGAATTGCAAATCCTGCTGAACCGAACAATTTATACGCGAATTCGGGGTAAGGAAATACGTTTTTCTGTATCATGAATCAGATTTTAAGGAAAGACGTTTTCTGCGTTTTGCTATTCGAACAAATTGCACTATGTAAAAATATACAGATATAAAATGAATCATCATGCAGAAAGATAACAAAAAGTCCCTTTCTTGGCAGGTGGATAGTAAGGGGGTAGCAAGAGGATAGCAAGATGGTAGCAAGGGGGTAGCAAGGGGGTAGCAAGGGGGTAGCTTCGTCCTAGGTTCGAGGAAGGTATATTAATGCATCAGCTTGGTATAAGAAACTCCATTTTCCTATATCATGAAATGATTATTCGGAATGACGCTGAAAGCGTCACCTCTCAGTAACCGCAGTATCCGTAGGATCTACTGACTAAAATAACTAGAACATCATCGACCTTGAAAGTGGTTGCCCATTGTGACAGATGGATATCCTACATCACGTAAGTGAACTTACAACATTCTCCACAGTATTCTTCATCTCACGTCAATACTTTTGAAAAATGCAGTATGGCTCTTCAATCAAAAAACTTTTATCGATTACACAAATCTGATATTTTGCATTAGGAAACATAATACATTTCCCTTCTGTATCAAAAGATATTCGTTTACTTTTTATCGGAACAGGACATGCTCTTATCGCTTTAAATTTAAAATTTCTATCAGACTTTTTCAATATTTCTATTACCTTACCTATAGTGATTTTTTCTTCTCGACCAAGTTTCTTAGCCCGTTTTTCCAAATAAAAACAAGCTTTTTGAATATATTCCTTATGTTCTCGTAGCGATACTAAATCCAGATATTCAGTTGAATGATAATCATACGCAGATTTGGTTATTATGTAACTTCCTGAATAATGAATATTCCCCCACCAATGTGCATCATCAATATTATTATCCCAAAAGTAATAACCTTTCCCGAGCCATTCATCATCCTTATCGGCAAGTGTAGGTCCTATATATTCTGTTTTGTCACAATAAGCTGACGCTTGATATAAATCTCTTGACAGCATGACCGTTACTTTACACGCACATTCTTTTTCAACAAATCTTTCAATCCCGTCAAATTCATTGTAGGCAAAACAATCGGTTTAATATTTGCCTGCAAAGTAACATTGCTTACAAAAGCGCGAACATAAGGAAAAACAATTGCTAAAGAGTTTGTATAAAAATAGTCTGGAATATCTTCTATAGAAGACACATTCTTAAACTCAAACATAGAAACACAATGAATTTCAAGTACATTTTGCTCTTCCTCAGACTTGCCAGAAATCATTGAGGCAAAGAATAAAAATTCCAAAGCAAAAGTCTTGTCTGCCAAGTTTAATATTCCAGAAGGCAATATGTTTAATTTAAATTCATTCCCCTGAAAAGCAGAAAAATCCATTATGACTTTGTCAAAGCGGTAACTCTTAAAGGAAAAAGCGGCTGTCTCTATCATAATCGTTATGCTGCAAGAAATAGATTTGGATTACCTTTTATTTCAGTTGTCTCTCCATCATAAACGAATATATACGGACTGTCTGTATTCTCATCTACTAAATCCATATATTCTTCCACAGTTGGTCCGACATTACCATAAGGGTGCACTTCATCAAGGAGGCGACCGAAATCCTCGTCTGACATCTGCTCCATTGCAGCCAAAAAATCTTCAATCATGGTTTTATCGTTATTATGTGTAAATATTTGGTGCAAATATAATACATTTAATCTATAAATGTAATTTTTTTCCTAAAAACAGAACTAATCATGTTAAAACAGCACTAAGACAGACTGAAAAATCTGTCATTAAAGTTTTTCTATATCCAATCCACGGCGAACAGCCAACTTCACATCCTTTTGATACTGCTTAGTCGTTTTTACTATGTAAGCTTTCTCACTCATAAAGAACGCATTGCTTTCTCAAAATCATCGATAGAAGAATAAGTAATTATTTCTTCCTTACCATTGCGAACATCATCTATAACCTTCATTGTCTTTTTATTCAGATGTTCACCAGTTTCGGGATTGCATAGCGTTGGCTTCTTTTTTGTTTCGGCAGAACGTATATCCACCACTCCACGAAGCATTTTTATTGCCCGCGTAACATTTGCAACATTGACGTTATCGTCGACCGTTACAATTAACTGTTTTTTAGTTACTACCGATGCCATAATATTTTAAACAAACCGTATGACTTTTGTGGCAAAAATAACACATTGTTTTGAAATGACAAAATAAAGCTTTGGGTTCTGCCGAATTTCCGCGCTCGACCTATGATTGTTTGCCCATGGTTCTGCCGAATTTCCGAATTCGGCAGCATATAAATTATGGGAATTTGCAATTCCCACCGCTTTTATTTACCATAATGGTGAATAAC
>JBGUGY010000363.1:0-11775 GCA_045111775.1 Bacteroidaceae bacterium
TCGACAGTAAGTGCGATTGTACAACCAATAGAGTATGACACGTTGCGGAAACGAAGCAAGATGTAAAGGAAGATTGCCACCAACGCATAGCATACAGAAAGGATTGCTCCGTAAGTGATATCCTCAGCGATAGAAGGACCTACCTTCTGAGAACTGATGATAGAACCACCCTTCTGATTATCGCGGTCGATGAATCTTGCCAAGTCAACATCGCTTGCCAAAAGGTTACCGCCCTTGAGTGCATCAAATACCAATGACTCGATTTCAGAATCAACACTTGGTGAGTTGCTCTCAATCTTGTAGTTTGTAGAGATACGGATTGTCTTGTGGTCTGTACCAAGTGCGATACATGACACGTTAGCCTCACCGCTCTTTGCAGCAACAAGACCGCGAACTGTCTCTGGCTCAACCTGATTCTCGAAACGGACAACATAGTTGCGACCACCAGTAAAGTCGATAGACTTGCTAAGACCACGAACAAAGAATGATGCTACACATGCAACAAGAAGAACACCAAATACTGTGAATGACTTCTTGTATGCTCCCATGAAATGGAAGTGTGTATTTGTCATCATGTTCTTTGACAAACCAGTTGTGAAAGTAAGGTTAGTCCACTTCTCCTTCTTCAGGAAGTGCTCGAATACCATACGAGTCAAGAACACTGCTGTGAAGAATGAGCAGACGATACCGATAATCAATGTAGTTGCGAAACCACGGATAGGACCTGTTCCGAAGTAGAACAAGATTACACCTGTGATGATTGATGTAAGGTTAGAGTCGAAGATTGCAGAGAATGCATTGCTGTAACCAGCAGAGATTGCATCGGCAACATGCTTGCCAGCCTTCATCTCTTCCTTAGTACGCTCGTAGATAAGCACGTTGGCATCAACCGCCATACCAAGCGAAAGGACCATACCGGCAATACCACTCATTGTAAGTGCAGCCTGGAATGATGTCAACACACCGAGTGTGAAGAAGAAGTTGAGCACAAGAGCACCGTTTGCAACCATACCCGGAGTGAAGCCGTACATTGCGCACATATAAATCATAAGGATGATGAACGCAATTACGAACGATGTGATTCCCTGATTGATTGACTCCTGACCAAGTGACGGACCAACGATGTCCTCCTGCACGATGTGTGTAGGGGCTGGCATCTTACCAGACTTCAACACGTTAGCCAAGTCCTTTGTATCTTCTGGAGTAAAGTTACCTGTAATCTGTGAGTTACCACCGTTAATCTCGTTGTTTACGTTTGGAGCACTATATACCAAACCGTCAAGAACGATAGCAATAGCTCTACCTACGTTAGCCTTTGTAAGAGCTGCCCAACGACGTGCGCCGTCTGAGTTCATCTGCATACTTACGCATGGGCGGCCATTATTGTGGTCGAACTCGTCCTTAGCATCTGTAACGACATCGCCCTCGAGTGGAGCTCTGCCATCGCGCTGAGTAATCTTGATTGCATACAACTCGAAGAACTCAGTCTTGTTCTTCTCGCCGAATGTAACGGCCTTAACGCCCCACTTCAAAGAAAGGTCTGAAGGAAGTGTGTTCTTAGCCATTGCCAAGTACTGGTTTACATCAGCAGTATCGCGTGCAACTGCGTAACCTACGATACAGCCATAGTTTGCAGGGCTAAGCTTTGAGAAGAGCGGATGCTCCTTCTCTGCCGCTGAATTGCTCTTCTTTGGAGCTGCATCATTCTTGCTTGTCAAAGCGCTAAGAGTCTCAGTTACGCTCTTAGTTGACTTGGCAGCAACTGTATCAGCAACTTCAGCCTTTGCAGTTGTGTCGTTGCCGGCAATAATGTCGCGAACGTGCTCATCTGCGCTTACGAGATAAGGATAAACCTCGTTAGCATCGTAAGTCTCCCAGAACTCAAGGTTTGCAGAACCCTGCAACAACTTACGAACACGCTCTGGCTCCTTGATACCTGGCATCTCGACCATGATACGGCCAGTCTGACCTTCGAGAGTCTGGATGTTTGGCTGAGCCACACCGAAACGGTCGATACGAGTACGGAGTACATTGTAAGAGTTATCTACAGCTGCCTTAACCTCCTCGCGCAATACGCTTTCAACTTCTGAGTCTGAACTTGATGTGCTTACCTTGCCCTTAAGCTGCTGAGTTGCGAAAATCTCAGCAAGACGAGAGTTTGGTGCTAATTTGTGATACTCTGAAACGAATAATGTGATGAAATCCTTCTGGCTCTGCTCTGCCTGTGCAGCAGCATTGGCAACAGCATCGTTGAAAGCCTTGTCAGTCTTGTGGTCAGCCAATGTCTTTACAACATCTGGCACAGAAACCTCAAGGATAACGTTCATACCGCCCTTCAAGTCAAGGCCAAGGCCGATTTCCATCTCGCGACATTCTTTTAGTGTATAGATATTCAGATACACCTTTTCCTTCATGACAGAGTCAAGGAAAGCCGCGCCTTCTTCCTTGCCCATTGCAGCCGCCTTACTTTCGTAGTGGCGAGTTACAAATGAGAAAGACAGGTAAAAGATGCAAATGAGTGTCAGCAACACCGCAAAAATCTTTACGAATCCTTTGTTTTGCATTTTTTTAGATTATAATTTATTTTTATTATTTCCTATCGCAAATGCAGTTGAACATTGCAAAAAACGTCCAATAAGCGCGCAAATATAATTATTTTTTATCTTTTTCGCGGCACTTCGCGCACTTTTTTATAAATATTTATGATAAAAAGTGTCTATTTCCGTCTCTTCAAGTACGCAAATATCGGATTATGGTCTGATTTCGAGATAGAATTATCCACTTTGCAGTACTTAACCTCCCACTTATCGTTTATCATTATATTGTCTATTCTGAAGAAGAATCCGCGCTGGTTGTAGGATATTCCGGGGCCTTTTCCGGCAGCCGTGTGACAATCTGTAAGATTCTCGCTTATACGATTATGAGTGTACGAGATTGGCGGGTCGTTGAAGTCGCCGCACACGATGAGCGGATATTTTGTTCTCAGCGTGTCTATCACCTCTGCTACGGCATCAACC
The DNA here is from genome assembly GCA_045111775.1 of Bacteroidaceae bacterium. GTDB lineage: Bacteria > Bacteroidota > Bacteroidia > Bacteroidales > Bacteroidaceae > Ga6A1. The sequence goes on from JBGUGY010000363.1 coordinate 3,018, forward strand.
TGCACGGCTCTTCGTGCCGAGGCATTCGACAGTTTGCCGATAATCATCTTCGAGTCGCCCGGCATGGTGTTCACATCATGCTCTTTTATGATATTCTTGTACGTTGTCTTCTCCTCGGGGGTTAGCCTGTTGCTCTCGAAATGATTGTTCACAATAGCTACCGTATCGCCATCGATAAGAAGTTTATACACAAGAGTGCCATTGCCCTCTGCCGGATATACCACCTTATTTATATATACAATAGGATATCTTGAAAAGCATGCAAGACCGTTTTTTATGTGAATTGTGTCGCCAACGAGCATCTCGGTCTGATACGGATATACTTCGAACTTCTTCTTAAGTTTTCCGTATTTATCGTTGTCCTCGAGATTTGACTCTTGCAGACAGACTATATCGGCATCGCTCGCAACAATATAGTCAATCACGGCATTTGTGCTGTCGTTGCCCTCGGGGTCGTTAAAGCCGCAGGTGTTGTAACTCAGAATTTTTATGTAGTCCTTACGCTCTTCGGCAGTAGGCTCGCTCGACAAGTTGAGCGGCAAAACAGATTTTATCTGCTGAAAACACACGACGAAGCAGAAGAGTTGCATTGTTGCATACATCGGCTTGAACAAAAGCGTTACGATGCCGGCAACAACCGTAAGCACAAGAAATATAGGAAACATCATGGGAACGCACGACACATATTTGAAATCTGCCGGTGAGACGTGTCCGCTATAAGCCGACAAGATACACAGCAGCACTATGCCGGTGTTGACCGTGAACAGACATTTAACAAGTAATCGTTTTATCCCGAATTTCATTTAATTTCCGTTAAACAGTTTTCTTTTCTCCTCTGCCGTAAGGGCTTCGTAGCCCGATTCGCGAACTTTCTTCAGAATGGCGTCAATCTCGGGGTCGCGCTTTGGACGTGGTTGCTGACGCTGTTCGGTTTTCTTCTCTGAGAAAGATTCGTTCTTATGAACCTTGAAATCTCTCTTCTCCCTTCCGGTGAAAAGATTTTTAATTTTGTTGAAGATATTGCGTTCTTTTGGACAATTTTCGTTTATCAGCGGTTCGAGTCCCAATGGCAGACGGTAATCGCCGTACTTTTTCCAATAGAGTATTATCAGCAAGCCAAACAACATTCCGCCAAGATGTGCAAAATGGGAGACATTGTCTCCTCCACGCGCTGTGATTCCCGCCGCAAGTTCAAACGCTGCATATCCTACAACCATCCATCTTGGCTTTACCGGGAAAGGAATAGGGAATACAAACATCTCTGTTATTGGGGCATACAAACCAAAAGCCAACAACAAACCATATATACATCCTGAAGCACCATTCGACGTTATATAATTCAGATATGTCGATACGGGCATATAACCTCCACCAACAAGCGGAAGTACCCTATGCGCTTCCAAGCCCATAATATACATATGGTATATATGCTGAGCAATAATGTTAGTAATTGCCGCACCAACGCCACAGAAAATATAATAAAAGAAGAATTTTCTTGAACCCCACAGATTCTCCATGATAGAGCCAAACCACAAGATGGCAAGTTCGCTATAAAGCAAATGCATAAAGCCTGTATGCAAAAACATACTTGTCAGCATCTGATACCAATGAAAATCACTTGCTTCAAGCACATGCAATGCGAATGTATCGTCAAGATCTATTCCTGTTTTGAGTAGCACTTCAGCCAACAACCAAAGCAGAGCATTGATTATCATCAGGTTCTTTGATACAGGAGCGATTCTAAAATCCATATAGTATATTTTTCCTAATTGGGTGCAAAATTACTAATTTATTCAGTTATTCAAAATATTTTATGTAAGTTTGCACCTTAAAAGACAAAAACACTCCAAAATAAATGAAGATTGAAGACATATTGAGCCAGTCGGTTATCGATGGCGTTAAGGCACTCTACGGACAGGAAGTTCCTGCCAGCATGGTGCAGATTTCAAAGACAAAGAAAGAGTTTGAAGGGCATCTGACCCTTGTTGTGTTCCCATTCTTGAAAATGAGCAAGAAGAAACCTGAGGACACAGCACAGGAGATTGGCGAATACCTAAAGCAGAACTCAAGCCTCGTGGCATCGTTCAACGTGGTTAAGGGCTTCCTCAACATCGTCATCTCTTCAGAGTCATGGATTGAACTCCTCGACGAAATTCATCAGAATCCTAAATACGGATTCGTTCCGGTAACAGAACAGAGTCCGCTGGTGATGATTGAGTACTCATCGCCAAACACCAACAAGCCACTGCACCGCGGCCATGTGCGCAACAACCTTCTGGGCTGGGCAATAGCACAGATTATGGAGGCTAACGGTAACAAGGTTGTAAAGACAAACATCGTAAACGACCGCGGTATACACATCTGCAAGAGTATGCTTGCATGGCTTAAATACGGTAACGGCGAGACTCCTGAATCATCGGGCAAGAAGGGCGACCATCTTATTGGCGACTACTACGTTGCATTCGACAAGCATTACAAGGAGGAATGTAAAGAACTGCAGGCTAAGTTCGTTGCCGAGGGCATGAACGAGGAAGAGGCTAAGGCTAAGGCTGAGCAGGAAGCTCCGCTTATCAAGGAGGCTCACGACATGCTTGTTAAGTGGGAGAACAACGACCCTGAGGTTCGCGCTCTATGGGAGAAGATGAACAACTGGGTTTATGCCGGATTCGACGAGACTTACAAGGCTCTTGGCGTTTCGTTCGACAAGATTTACTACGAATCAAATACATATCTTGAGGGTAAGGACAAGGTTATGGAAGGACTGGAGAAAGGATTCTTCTATCGCCGCGACGACAACTCAGTATGGGCAGACCTTACAAAAGAAGGTCTCGACGAGAAACTTCTTCTACGTTCAGACGGTACATCTGTGTACATGACTCAGGATATCGGTACTGCAAAGCTTCGTTTTCAGGACTTCCCTATCAACAAAATGATTTATGTTGTTGGAAACGAGCAGAACTATCACTTCCAGGTTCTTTCAATCCTTCTCGACAAACTGGGATTTGAGTGGGGAAAAGACCTCGTTCACTTCTCTTACGGAATGGTTGAGCTTCCAAACGGAAAGATGAAGAGCCGCGAAGGAACAGTTGTCGATGCCGACGACTTGATTTCTGAGATGATTCGCAATGCCAAGGAAACATCAGAAGACAAGATTAACAAAATTCAGGACATCACTCCTGAGGAGGCTAACGAGATTGCACGCGTGGTAGGCTTGGGCGCACTCAAATACTTCATCCTGAAGGTTGATGCTCGCAAGAACATGCTGTTTAACCCAGCCGAGAGTATCGACTTTAACGGAAACACAGGTCCGTTTATCCAATACACCTACGCTCGTATCCGCAGCGTATTGCGCAAGGCTGCTGCCGAGGGTCTGAACATTCCGGAGCATCTCGACAAGTCGGTTGAGATTAACGAGAAGGAGATGAACCTCATCCAGCATATCTCAGACTTTGCCGCAACCGTTAAGCAGGCTGGCTCAGACTACAACCCAAGTTGCATAGCAAACTACTGCTACGACTTGGTTAAGGAGTACAACCAGTTCTATCACGACTATAGCATTCTTCGCGAAGAGGACGAGAAGAAGAAGATTTTCCGTCTTGCACTCTCTGCCGAGGTAAGCAAGATTATCAAACTTGGAATGAGCCTTCTTGGCATCGAAGTTCCTGAAAGAATGTAATGGCTAAAGAAAAGTTTTATGTGGTTTGGCACGGAGTCGAACCCGGAATTTATACAAACTGGAAAGATTGCGAAAAACAAGTAAAGGGCTTTGACAAAGCCCTTTACAAGTCTTTCGGCACTAAGCAGGAAGCCGAAGAGGCTTTCTACTCGTCGCCCTACGACTATGTTGGAAGCAAGGCTACGAAAGCCGCACCAAAGAAAGCGGCTCTTTCTGACGTCCCGACATATCGCAGCGATACGGTTCTGCCGCTGCCTCTCGAGGTTACATCGAACGCCATTGCCGTAGATGCCGCTTGCAGCGGAAATCCTGGGGCGATGGAATATCGCGGCGTAGACCTGAAGACTGGTGCACAGATTTTCCATTACGGTCCGGTTTTCGGCACAAACAACATAGGCGAGTTTCTTGCCATCGTTCACGGTCTTGCGCTGCTTAAGCAGAAAGGCATCACAAACCTTTCAATATACAGCGACAGCCGGAACGCCATGAGTTGGGTGGCGCAGAAGAAATGCAAAACGAAACTCGAACTCAACCCGAAGACCGAAGAACTGTTCGACCTGATTCACAGGGCTGAAACTTGGCTCCAGAACAATCAGTACACCACGCCAATAATTAAGTGGGAAACCGAGAAGTGGGGCGAGATTCCGGCGGACTTCGGACGAAAATAACGCTCCGCATCTGATAGCAGAAGTCAATATTATTTACTAAAAAAATAACATAGTGAAAGAGTTTTTCAACCTAATGAAGGAGTATCTTGCGCCTTACAAGAAATATCTTGTGTGGGCGGTGGTATTCAACCTTCTTTCAGCTGTGCTGAATATATTCTCGTTTGCATCACTGATACCGATGCTGAACATGCTGTTCAACATCGACAGCACATCGTACCAGTTTATGGAATGGGACAGCGACCACAGCATAAAGGATTTGTGCATAAATAACTTCTATTACTATACAAGCACGCTCATCAACACCTACGGTTCGTCGCTCACGCTTCTGTTTCTCGGTCTGTTTCTCGCCTTCACAACCTTGCTGAAGACGAGCGCATACTTCGGCTCGGCAGCCATAATGATTCCGCTGCGCACGGGCGTTGTAAGAGACATCCGCGTAAAGGTTTACAAAAAGGTGGTTAATCTGCCGCTGGCATTCTTCTCTGAAGAGAAAAAGGGCGACATCATTGCCCGAATGAGCGGCGATGTTACGGAGATTGAGACTTCGATAACAAGTTCTATCGAGATGCTGATTAAGAACCCGATTCTTATCATTATATATTTTGTTACGCTCGTATTCATAAGCTGGCAGCTCACGCTGTTCACCATAACCGTTCTGCCGCTTATGGGCTGGATGATGGGCGCGATTGGCAAGAAGCTGAAGCAACAGTCGCTCACCGCCCAGAACAAGTGGAGCGAGACGATGACGCAGATGGAAGAGACGCTGGGCGGACTGCGAATAATCAAGGCTTTCATTGCCGAAAAGAAGATGATAAACCGCTTTGAGCAATGCAGCAACGAATTTCGCGATGCGTCAAACTTGGTGGCTATCCGCCAGTCGAGCGCGCATCCTGTGAGCGAGTTTTTAGGCACTTGCCTCATCGTTTTGGTTTTGTGGTTTGGCGGAACGCTTATCTTCGCAAACCATTCGAGCATTGATGCGCCTACTTTCATCTTTTACATGGTTATACTATATAGTATAATCAACCCATTAAAAGACTTATCAAAAGCAAGTTACAATATTCCAAAAGGTCTTGCTTCGATGGAGCGCATCAACAAGATTCTGAATGCCGAAAATACCATCAAGGAGAAGGATGATGCTATCAAACTGACCGATTTGAAGGAGACAATCGAACTGAAAAATGTGTCGTTCAGCTACAATTCGGAACGCACAATTTTGAAAGACATCAACCTGACGATAAAGAAGGGACAGACTATCGCGCTCGTCGGTCAATCTGGTTCGGGAAAATCTACACTCGTCGACCTAATCCCGCGTTATCACGACACGAGCATCGGCGAGATTCTGATTGACGGCGTGAACATCAAAAACGCAACTCTGCACTCGCTTCGCTCGCTCATCGGAAACGTAAATCAGGAGGCTATTCTGTTCAACGCTTCGTTTTTCGATAATATTGCCTTCGGAGTTGACAACGCAACGCTCGACGATGTTATCGCCGCCGCAAAAATTGCCAACGCGCACGATTTCATCATGGAATCTGAAAACGGATACGACACCAACGTGGGCGACCGCGGATGCCGTCTGAGCGGCGGACAGCGACAGCGAGTAAGCATAGCCAGAGCAATCCTGAAAAATCCGCCAATACTCATCCTCGACGAGGCAACATCGGCTCTCGACACCGAGAGTGAGCGTTTGGTTCAGGATGCACTCGAGCACTTGATGAAGACGCGCACGACGATTGCCATCGCCCACCGTCTGAGCACAATACGCAACGCCGACGAAATTTACGTCCTTCACGAAGGAAAGATTGTTGAGCGCGGCACGCACGAGAGCCTCATCGCCCTTGGCGGATACTACAAGAAACTGAACGACATGCAAAATCTGGGATAACGAGCGATGAAAGAGAGATTTCTGTATCTGTGTAAGTACTACATTCTGCTTCTGTGCATCTTCTGCATAGAGAAGCCGTTTTTTATGGCTATCGACAAACCCGACGATGCCAGTCTGTCGGCATCCGACTACATTCAGGTTATGCTGAATGGTCTGAAACTCGACAGCACGGTGGCTGGATATCTCATCGTCATTCCGCTGATAGTCATCATCGCCTCGGCTTGGACAAGCCTCAGACTACGCAAGATTCTGAAGTGGTACTACATTTTTACGGCAATAATAATGGCATCGGCATTCGCTGCCGACCTCGCGCTCTACCCTTTCTGGAACTTCAAGCTCGATGCCACAATTTTCTTCTACATCGATTCTCCGAAGAATGCGGCGGCAAGTGTTTCCGCGCTATTCATCATTGGCTACATAGCCATTGCCGCAGCCTTGATTTGGGCATTCTGGCGTTTGCAATGCCTCGTTACACCCGAAGAGATAAAGCCTATCGGCACAACGAATAAGAAAATCGCATGTTTCTCGGTTGGAATACTTCTTATCGTTCCGTTGTTCATAACAATTCGCGGTGGAATAAGCGAATCGACATCTAATGTTGGTCGCGTTTATTTTTCGGAATACGAATATCTGAATCATTCTGCCGTGAACCCGATTTTCAGTTTTCTGGCATCGCTCGGCAAGAACGAAGATTTTGCGTCGCAGTTCGATTTTCTGCCCGAAGATGAGAGAAAGCAGACGTTCGACGGCCTCTTCGCCACCCTGCCAAGCGAGCAGGACACGGTTCTGACAACAAACAGACCAGATGTGATGATAATCATAATGGAGGGATTCGGCTCGTATATGGTAGATAAACTCGGCGGATTCGAGGGCGTTGCACCAAATCTGTGCCGTCTTGCCGACGAGGGCATCTGGTTCAGCAACTGCTATGCCAGCAGCTTCCGTACCGACCGCGGCGTCGTTGCCACGCTGAGCGGATATCTGGCTCAGCCTACAACATCGATAATGAAGATGCCCGAGAAATGCGGACATCTGCCGTCGATAGCCAAGTCGCTGAAGGCTGAAGGCTACACAACGCACTTCCTCTACGGAGGCGACATCAACTTTACGAACATGCAGGGATATCTTCATTCAACAGGATATCAGAACATAACATCGGACAAGGATTTCAGTCTGACCGAGCAGCACAGCAACGCTTGGGGCGTTCAGGACGAATTCACATGCAATCGCGCTTTCGACGAGATTAGCAAGTTGAAATCGCCTTGGCTATACACTTACCTCACGCTAAGCAGCCACGAGCCTTTCGAAGTGCCTTTCAAAGCCTTCGACAACAACGTTCTTAACTCGTTTGCATACACCGACCATTGTCTTGGCAAGCTGATTGAAAGACTGAAACAGACAAAAGCGTGGGACAACATGCTCGTCGTTCTGATTCCCGACCATAACATCCGTTTCTGGGGAGACAAGGGAAGTACAGAGATGGGCGTTCCCGAATTCCATCACATTCCGATGATTTGGACTGGCGGAGCGGTTAAAAAGCACATGACTGTGGATAAAATCGTGGCGCAGACCGACCTCGCCGCAACAGTTCTTGCCCAGATGAACATCCGTCACGACGATTTCGTGTTCAGCCGTAACATCTTCAGCAAAGGTTACAACAACGATTTTGCATTCGGCTCGTACAACAACGCTTTCGTATTCAGAGACAGCACCGGCTGCACCATCTTCGACAACAATGCCAACAAAAGCATATACGGAGCGAATGCAGTCCGTGAGAAGAAAGGAAAAGCTATTCTGCAAACGCTTTACGATGATTTGGCTGCGAGATAAAAAAATGCCCAAAGACTTTTCTACTTGTCTTTGGGCATTTTTCCTTCTTCAGAATTTCAGACATATTTTCTGAATACTTGTCATAAACTCTGGATATACCATGAACGTTACTTCATCGTATCTTCCAACCATTTTATGTTAACGAAAAGGATATTTCGGCTACAAACTACTCTTTATGAATTCAGAATTATCAATTGTTCATTGTCAATTCTGAATTATTAAGAACCTTCTCGTAAACCTGCATCAAATCGGCAGCAAGTTTTTCATCGGCAAAGTTGTGGGCATATCTGTAGCCAGCCTCAACCATCTGCTGCTGCAACGACCTGTCGTCCCAAATTCTTATCAGATTCTTAGCAAGGGCGCGGTCGTCATCGGGTGCAACATAAACCGAATCCGGTCCTCCAGCCTCTTCGAGACACGAGCCAGTACAAGCCACCACAGGCACTCCGCTGTTAAGAGCCTCGAGCAGCGGAATACCAAAGCCCTCGATACGCGACGGATAACAGAACACCGTTGCCATCTGATAAATTGCTGGCAGATGGTCGAAAGGCACACCGTGAATCATCTGCATACGCTCTTCCAAGCCCTCGCTCCGCAGATATTTCTCAACCTCGGCGGCATACGATGTACGCTTGCCAACAGCCACAACCCTTATATGGTCGGGCATCAACTTGAGAGCCTTGGCAAGAAGCATCA
>JBGUGY010000364.1:0-13242 GCA_045111775.1 Bacteroidaceae bacterium
GACGAGACGGCAAGAAAGCCTACGCCGTTCTGCTTTACGGCAAAACTGACAAGGCGAAACTGAAGAAAAGAATTCCAGACACGTTTCCCGATAAGGAATACATATATAAGGTGTACGACAAGATTGCGTATTTCTTTCAGGTCGGGATTGATTCGGGAATGGGCACGACGTTCAACTTCGACTTCGGAAAATTCTGCGCCATAAACAAACTCTTCCCCGTGCCGTGCCACAACGCGCTAAAAATACTTACTCGCGCTGGATACATTGAATATATAGAGGAACAGGAATATGCGTCGAGAGTGATGTTCATAATCAGGCGCGACGAACTGTACCGCATAAAAGAGCAGGACGAAAGAACATCAGCCGTGACGCAAAGTCTGCTTAGATGTTACGGCGGACTGTTTGCCGACTACGTTAACATCGACGAGAGCCTCATCGCCCACTCCATCGGCTACACCTCCGACGAGGTATATCACATCCTCGCCGCGCTCAGCCTTCAAGGCATAATACATTACATTCCGCGCAAGCGCACGCCGCTTCTTTCGTACACCGCCAACCGCACCGAAACGGAAAGGATGAAGATTCCGCAGAGCGTTTACGAAAAGCGAAAAGAGGCTTACGAAGAGCGCATAAACGCGATGGTTGATTACTGCGAGAGCGAGACAAGCTGCCGAAGCCGTATGCTCCTACTCTACTTCGGCGAGAAGAACGAGCACGAATGCGGAAAATGCGATGTTTGCCTAAAGAAACGCTCACAGAGTCTGAAGGAAGACGATTACGAAAGATTCAGACAGTTTGCCGTGAATCTGGTGAGCGACGGAAAGATGCACAGCATGACCGAACTCACAGCATTTAAAGCCCCGACCGACAAGATGCGGCAGATGCTAAACCATCTGCTTGCTGCCGAGGAAGTAAAGATGCGCGACGGAATGCTGGTAGCCGTCAACTACAAAGAATAACAAAACTTAACACACATTTTAATTATGGATACAAATCTGCTGAAGATAAGCGAACTCACACAAATTATTGCTAAGAACGAGAACGACATTGCTGCCCGACTGGAGCGCGCCGAGATTCTTCTGGGCATGAACATGATTGAAGATGCCAAGCAAGACATCGACTTCGCAATTTCGGCATCGCCAGAAAACGGACGCGCCTACAAACTTCGCGGAGCAATAAAGATGAATGCCGGCGACAAGGCTGGAGCAGCCGAGGACCTTAGAAAAGCAATGGAACTCGACCCCGAAATAGTGAAGGAGATTGAGGGAACATTCAAGCAAAAGTTGCCAAGCTGCCACTAATGCGGGATAAATAGCCTGCTTTGGTGCAGATTTTGATGCAGATTATCTTACAAATTGTATGTAAATACATCTCAAAACATAAAAATTCATATATTTTATATGGTTTTTATGAATAAAAAGATTACTTTTGCATCACTTTTAACAACAAACTTAAACAGATGAACAATTTGGCATACACATTTTTTTACTTTTTCTTTTACCTTTACTTTGGCGACGGAGTGAAGCGGGAAGTTGTGTATGTTCCAACGAAATAAGATTTTACAGAATCCCGCTTGACAAACAAGCGGGATTTTTTATTTTAGAGATATGAAGAAAGTTGCAATACAAGGAATAGTCGGTTCGTTCCACGACATCACGGCACACCAGTACTTCAAAGGCGAAGACATCGAGCTGATATGCTGCGACACCTTCGAGGAAGTATTCGAGAACATGAAGGCGGACAACAATGTCGTAGGAATCGTAGCCATCGAAAATACCATAGCAGGCAGTCTGCTGCACAACTACGAGTTGCTTCGCGAAAGCGGCACAACCGTTGTCGGCGAACATAAGCTGCACATAGAGCACAGCCTCCTCTGCCTTCCCGAAGACGACTGGGACGACATCAAGGAAGTAAACTCTCACCCTGTTGCCCTTATGCAGTGCCGCGGATTCCTGAGCAAGCATCCCGACTTTAAGGTTGTTGAAGGCAGTGATACTGCCGGAAGTGCCGAGAAGATAAGCCGCAAGCACATGCAGGGACACGCAGCCATCTGCTCAAAATACGCCGCTCCGCTCTATGGAATGAAGGTTCTTGAAGAGGGCATCGAGGACAACAAGCACAACTTTACGCGCTTTCTGGTATGCGTAGACCCTTGGAAAGCCGACGAATATCGCAACGCTCACCGCACAAACAAGAGCATGATTGTATTCTCGCTTCCTCACACCGAGGGCAGTCTGTCGCAGGTTTTGTCAATTTTTTCATTCTACAATATTAACTTAACAAAAATCCAGTCATTACCGATTATTGGTCGAGAGTGGGAATATCTGTTCTATGTAGATGTTGCGTATTCAGACTACGTGCGCTATCATCAGGCAATAGACGCTATCACCCCACTAACCAAAGCACTTAAAATTCTTGGCGAATATGAAGAATTCAAATCTAAGCTATAATATCAAGCCTGCCGACCGCATCAGTCAGGTTAGCGAGTACTATTTCAGCCGAAAGGGCAAAGAGGTGGCACGGATGAATGCCGAAGGAAAGGACATCATCAGCCTTGCCATTGGAAGTCCCGACATGCCGCCGTCAAAACAGACTATCGACACGCTTTGCGAGTATGCGCAGCGTCCCGATGTTCACGGCTACCAGCCAACCGTCGGAATACCAGAACTCCGCGAGGCAATGGCACGATTCTACAAAAGATGGTACAACGTGGACCTCGACCCAAAGACCGAGATTCAACCACTTATCGGAAGCAAGGAAGGAATTCTTCACGTTACTCTGGCATTCGTTAACGTGGGCGACCAAGTTCTTGTACCAAATCCTGGCTATCCTACTTATACATCACTAAACCGCATTCTGGGCAGCGACATCGTTAACTACAATCTAAGCCCCGAGAACGACTGGCAGCCCAACTTCGATGAACTGGAGCAGATGGATTTGAGCAAGGTGAAGATTATGTGGACCAACTATCCAAACATGCCGACAGGCGCGCAGGCTCAGTATGCCACCTACGAGAAGTTGGTTGACTTTGCAAAACGCCACAACATCCTCATCGTAAACGACAATCCTTATAGCTTTATCTGCAACGAGCAGAGACCGATAAGCCTCTTGCAGGTTCCGGGAGCAAAGGATTGCTGCATAGAGTTCAACTCTATGAGCAAGAGCCACAACATGCCGGGCTGGCGCGTTGGAATGCTTGCAACAAACGCTAAGTTTGTAGAATGGATTCTGAAGGTTAAGAGCAACATCGACTCAGGAACGTTCCGCCCTCTACAGCTTGCGGCAGCTAAGGCTTACGACAATACCGACGAATGGCATCACGAGAGCAACTTCGTTAACTACCGCCGTCGCCGCAATCTTGCCGAGCAGATTATGGACGCACTCGGCTGCAAGTACGACAAAAATCAGGTGGGAATGTTCCTCTGGGGACGAATTCCCGACAGCTACGCCGATGTTGAGGAGCTGACAGAGAAAGTGCTTCACGAGGCAAGAGTGTTCATCACTCCTGGATTCATCTTCGGCACAAACGGAAAGCGATACATACGCATCTCGCTATGTGCAAAAGACGAGAAGATTGCCGAGGCATTAGAGAGAATTAAGAAAGTATTTTGACAATATAAAAAACAACTAAGATATGGAACTTCAATTGGAAGCACTCGGTCTGCCGGGTGAAGACAAGCGACCTCTTGTTATTGCAGGTCCTTGTAGCGCAGAGACAGAAGAACAGGTAATGAACACAGCCACTCAACTTGCAAAGAGAGGCATAAAGATATTCCGTGCCGGCATCTGGAAGCCACGCACAAAACCAGGAGGCTTCGAGGGCATTGGCGAGGAAGGACTTCCTTGGATGCAGAGAGTTAAGCAGGAGACAGGAATGCTTGTAGGCACCGAGGTTGCAACAGCAAAGCACGTTGAGGCTGCGCTGAAGGCAGGCATCGATGTTCTGTGGATTGGAGCACGCACAACAGCCAACCCGTTCGCCGTTCAGGAGCTTGCCGACTCGCTCAGAGGCGTTGACGTTCCTGTGCTCGTAAAGAACCCGGTAAACCCCGACCTCGAACTGTGGATTGGTGCTCTTGAGCGCATAAACGGAGCAGGCGTTAAGCGCATCGGCGCTATTCACCGCGGCTTCTCATCATACGACAAGAAGATTTACCGCAACACGCCAATGTGGCACATCCCGATAGAGTTGCGCCGTCGTATTCCAAACATTCCAATCATCTGCGACCCAAGCCACATCGGCGGAAAGCGCGAGCTCATCGCCCCACTCTGCCAGCAGGCTATGGACCTTGGCATGGACGGCCTCATCGTTGAGTCGCACTGCAACCCAGACTCGGCATGGAGCGACGCTAAGCAGCAGGTTACTCCAGATATTCTCGACTATATCCTCAACCTTCTCGTTATCCGCAAGGAGACTGCATCTACCGAGAGCCTTACAGAACTCCGCAAGCAAATTGACGAGTGCGACAACGACCTCATCGAACTTCTGGCTAAGCGTATGCGCGTGAGCCGCGAAATCGGCATCTACAAGAAAGAGCACGAGATTCAGGTGGTTCAGACCGACAGATATTCAGAGATTCTGGAGAAGCGCGGTGCTCAGGGTGCTCTCTGCGGCATAGACTCGGAGTGCGTAAAGAAGATTTTCGAGGCTATTCACGAGGAATCAGTACGTCAACAACTCGACATTATAAACAAGTAAGTATCAATTATGCGTATATTAGTCTTAGGAGCCGGAAAGATGGGCTCGTTCTTTGTAGACCTTCTCAGCTTCGACCACGAGACAGCCGTGTACGAGGTTGACCCTAAGCGTCTGCGTTTTGTTTACAATACTCAGCGTTTCACCCAGCTCGACGAGATTGACGCGTTCAAGCCCGAACTGGTTATCAACGCCGTTACGCTGAAGTACACTCTCGAAGTGTTTAAGCAGGTAATCCCCCATCTTTCACAGGATTGTATCATTAGTGACATTTCGTCAGTAAAGACAGGATTCAAGGACTTTTACGAGAGTACTGGAATGCGATATGTTAGCACTCACCCGATGTTCGGTCCAACCTTTGCAAATCTTGGCAACCTTAGCAAAGAGAACGCCATAATTATAAGCGAGGGCGACTACATGGGACGCATCTTCTTCAAGGATTTGTACAGCAAACTGGGGCTTAACATCTGCGACTATACGTTCCAAGAGCACGACGAGACGATGGCTTACTCGCTGAGTATTCCGTTTGTGAGCACGTTTGTCTTTGCGGGCGTAATGAAGCACCTCGATGCTCCGGGAACAACCTTCAAGCGTCATCTGAAGATTGCGCGTGGCGTTCTGAGCGAGGACGATACTCTGCTTCGCGAGATTCTGTGGAATCCTCATACCGTTGGTCAGGTTGAGAACATACAAAAACAGCTTACCGACCTTATCGACATCATTGGCAAGAAGGACGAGAAGGCTTTGCAGCAGTACCTTACCCGAATACGCAAGAATATTGAATAATCAGTACATACCGCACAAAAGGTATGTTGCCATAGTTAGGAGCATTTCAAACCCGAAATGCTCCTATTTTTTCAACATTCAACAGTAAATTTTGAACATTTTCGGCAAGACTGTATTCTATTTCCTATTATTTTTTTGTAAATTTGCAAACCACAATATTTAGAACTATTAAAAATGGAAAAACAAGCAGCACCAGACAACTATATGGTATGGGCAATTCTCTGCACTATACTTTGTTGTACTCCTTTAGGAATTGTATCTATTGTTTACGCATCGAAAGTAAATACTCTGTATAATGCCGGAGAATATGTAGGAGCATACGAGGCATCACAGAAAGCCAAGAAATTTGCCATATATGGAGCTGTAGTGGGTTTTATTATGCTCCCAATTATAGTCGCTTTAAATATTCTTAGCATATTTGTTAGTAATTATTAAAATAAAAAACAATGGAAAAACGTACAGCACCAGACAACCACATGATATGGGCAATTCTTTGCACTCTTTTTTGCTGCCTTCCTTTAGGAATTATATCTATCATTAACGCGGCAAAAGTAGACTCACTCTATAGAACCGGGGATTACGAAGGCGCATACAAAGCAGCCGAGGATGCAAAGAAATACGCATTATGGGGCGCTATCCCAGCAGCAATCATATTTGGTATCTATATCATTGTTATACTTATTGTAGGAATCTTAGCTGCAATAAGATAAATAAAGTACAATCCAAACGACAATTAGGCAAAATAACTTTTCAATCGTATTTTTTATATTAACAATTAAACCCAAAAGAAAAATGGAAAATCAAGTAAAACCAGACAACAACATGTTATGGGCTATCCTTAGCACACTGCTCTGTTGTCTTCCTTTAGGAATTGTATCTATCGTTTACGCATCAAAAGTTAACGGTTTGTATACAGCAGGAAATTATGATGAAGCAAAGGCTGCAGCAGACAAAGCTAAAAATTGGGCTATGTATGGCGCAATTTGCGGAATCATTATCGACGTTATATACCTAGTATTTAGTTTTGCTGCTGCTTCAGCATTATCTTAATTATTAAGGTATCATGAGCAAAATTGACAAGATAATGCCGTATGTATTTCCACTAATAATTATTGGAATATTCATATTGTATTATCTTGTCAACCCTTTATGCAATCATTTTCCAATTCAATGTCCTTGGCGTTTGCTCACAAATACGCAATGCCCAGCATGTGGATTTCAGCGAGCGCTACACGCCCTAATGCACGGCGAATTTCAAAAAGCATTGAGTTACAACTACCTATTTATCCTTTTCATTCCATACGTCATTATGGCGGTTATCTCGACATGGTATAACTATCATCATATTTTTGACAAACTGAATAAATTTGTCTACCACCACTATACTCTAAGATGCTATGTCGTTATATATTTTGGCTGGTGGATAATAAGAAATATCTTCAATCTGTAAAAAAGACCTTCTTAACCAACATATTTATCTACCAAAACGCATAAAAAGTGCATTTAATCATAAAAAACAACATAAAAAGTTGTTTAAATGAATGAAATTACATACCTTTGTCACGTTTTTCACACTTAATCGATGTTTTAACAGATTTTATCTTGTTAATTTAACTAATGATATGAACATAAAAGCATAATATATTAGAGAGGTTATATATGGGATGCGCTCATTTGGCAGCGTAGCCCTATGAACTCATTTTATAACATCATTTTTATTAACCATTTTAATTTCTTATGACAAAGAAAGTTTTATTCATGCTGTTGCTGGCAATAGTAACGGCTGTGAATGTTGCTGCAAAGGCAACAAATTATGGCATTAAAATTGCCAACATGGAAGTTACTTCCAGCAACTACAGTAACATTACCCACAAATGCATCACTCCTTATACTAAAGGAGTGGAGAGTTATGTACGTTTCGACCCTCAGAAGAAGATTCTGACATTCTGTAACGTAAATATAGAATGTAAGGATAGTTATGGTCGATGCTTATACAACTATAACTGCGACGGACTGACAGTAGTATTCAAGAATAGAAACAAGTTTTCTTCTACAAAAGCAGCTACGGTGAGAATCGAGAAGAATACAACCATAACATGCGAAGACGGTATGTACGGCAAGGACATAATACAAATGTTTGGACACTACGATAAGAATGAGACTATCTATCTAAAGAACAAAGCAGTCCTGACATTTAAGAATGCCAATGCCTTTGTTTCATTCCCTGCAGGAACCGATATTGCTGGTATTCGAGGAGAAGGAAATGAATATCTTAGCATAGACCACTCTAATTTAGGAGTTCATACAGGTGCTTTTGGTATCTGCATAAAGAAAATCAGCCGTTATGACATTAATTATAGTTGCCTTTCTTTAGACGGAGGCAAATGCACTGAGGATTCACAATGCAATATGGAAGACGGATGTGAAATTATTACAGATTTCAAATACTCTGTCGACTTCAAGGGCAATACAATAAACATCGACGGCAGTCCTGCAAAAAAAATTATATTCGACAACCCTATAAGTATCGACTCAAACAAATTCCCTGATGAAAATTTCCGTTCATACGTGAAAAACTTGAGACACCTTTGGAAAGGTAAGCTAACGACTGCGACATTGGGATATTCAAGTTTTAATGTGAGTGGCCTGGGTATTAAGTCTCTGAAAGGTATTGAATATTTTAAAGCTCTGCGTGTGCTTAATTGCTCAAACAACCAGCTTACAAGCCTTGACCTGTCAGAGAACAAAAACCTGGAAGAGATTGATATCTCTTTCAACCGTATGAACACAACAGGAATGTCTAATTTCATTAAGAGTCTGCCAAAGTTTGTGCCAAAGTTTGAACAACTGGGATATGGCACAATATACGTTGTTACAGAAGACGGTAAACCAGACGGAAATATGTGTACCTCCGGACATGTTGCTGATTTGCAAAACAAATACTGGAAGGCATATATGCAAGGTGGTACAGAAAAACAATATAAAGGCGTTAAAAATTATGACATCTATGTTGCAGGAAATGGGTTGACTAATGAAAACTGCAATAGAATAACGTCGTTAAAAGGAATAAAAGGCAACGTTACATTCGACCCTTACGACTACACATTAACACTTGAAAACGCATCTATCGACGGTCGAATTGGTAACTACAGCGAAAGTGTTCTGACAATAAACTCGTCAAAGATTTCAACTGTCGACAGCATTAACGCAAGAGAACTTACGATAAAAGGCGATGGCACTTTGAACGTTAAGAAAAAAATAGAAAGTTGTAAAGAACTGACACTCTGCGGAAATGCAAAGGTTTACATTGACACAAAATGTCAAGCTGGCATATATCCATACATAAATGGAATCACTATTGAACCAAATATAATACGCGTTTCAGACAATGCTATACTGAAGGTTCGCGCCAAAGACATGGCTATATTTGCCGTAACAGATTCAAAACTTATTCTCAGCGGCAATGCACAAATCCGCATTCCTGAATACGCAAAATGGGATGCTACAGGCAGCAGGGCAAAATTCGTTAGCATGTTAGGAAATTCTATCAACCAAGCTTATGTACATATTGGTGCAAACGAGAAGGTAAGCGACATCAGCATTAGCGATTTGACAATGCCTGAAGATTTTGAGCATGGCGACTATGTGGCTACAACAAAAAGCGAAGGCTGCAAGTTTGGCAATATTGTGTACAAAGACCACAAGACTGGCAAGGTTATCGATGCAAAGACTCAGTACTTTACTGGTGGCGAAGAGGTTGAGATTCATGTAACCATGAAGGCTGACGTAGGCTACGAGTTTACAAAAACAACAAAGTGTCTATTGAACAACAAGAAACAAGATGCCATCACCTTCGACAGCAAGGCAACTGATTTCTGCTATATTTATACCGTACCTGTTCCAGAAGACGGCATTTCTATACAAAAGTTTACGGCAACAATCACCGCTCCAAAAGCTGGCGAAAAGCCACAACTTACAATTAACAACTTAGATGCAAAACATCTGAAAATCATCGGAGTATACTGGAATGATATGGACGAGAATAATCTGGTTGTAAAACAAATGTACAGAACTTACGTCAATGGTGAATACAGAGTAAGTAACGAAAATGAAACATTTGAAGCAGGACATAAATATATGTTGATGATAAAATTAGAGCCAGCAGACGGATACATATTCCACAAAAAGACATCTTACGTCATCAACGGCAATGAAAAGGACATAAAGATTTCATGGGCACCTCATAGAGCCAATCTCACATACACATTCCCTAAGTTGCCAGAAGACAAGACTACTGGCATCGAGAATGTTTCGGCAGACGAGGACGGCAAGTGGTACAACCTTAACGGTACAGAATTGTCTGGCAAACCTTCAAAGGGTGGCATCTACATATTCAACGGTCGCAAGGTTGTTGTAAACGAATAAACAAGATACGCGTGTTCGGGACAAAAAAGCAGTCTGTAATAATATGCAGACAGAAAACGAATCATTATGCAGAAAAGAGGCAAAAAAGCTACTTTCAAGGTAGAGGATAGTAAGGGGGTAGCAAGAGGATAGCAAGAAGGTAGCTTCGGGGAAGGAAGCCAATGCGTATATTGATGCAAATTCAATTAAAAATTCACAATTGACAATGCTGAATTCATAAAGAGGATGGCATCTTAAATTGTCTCGAACAACGCTGTTATAAAATTAAAGCGGCAACAGGTCGAAAAGACTTATTGCCGCTTTTTTCATTTCCTAAAATCGTGCAAAATCACCAGCCTTCTGGCAGTACGATGTTATCAACATCGTGAGCCAACTTGAACAGCGGCGAAATCTGCTCGTCGGTAAAGCCGGCTATGCCGCAGCCTATGCGCGTTACGAGGAATGTTAACTGCGGATGCTGCTTGGCAAACTCGATAAACTCGTCGACATACGGGCGGATGGTTTCTACCCCACCCTGCATAGTAGGTATGGCATAGCATTGACCTTGCAGACCTACGCCCTGCCCCATTATCGCTCCAAATTTCGACACGGCGATATAAGCCGCGCCTCCGCCGTGCATTCCCTTCAGATTGCTGCCAAAGACGAAAATCTCGTTTGGTTCGAGCCTTGTAATCTTCCAAGGCGTTGTTCGTTTCTTGTTCATATCAATAAAGTTTGGTTTTAAAGCACTAAATCCTACCACAGCCTCGCACATAGCCGGAGAATCGCCGATAAGCTCGTGCTCGTCGAAGACCTCGGGCATATCCAAATCCATGTCGAAGTTCTTCTTGAAATACGGGGCTATTACGCGCTCTTTCAGCGACTTGAATCTCTGCGATATTGCCGACGGCGTTACGCCCATCTGCTCGGCAATCTCGTTAGCCTTGAATCCACGCAGCAATAGCATGTCGATGATAAGGCGGTCTTGACGGCTGAGGGTGGCATGGTTGCACACATCCTCAATCATCCGGTTAAACTGAAGGCGGAGGCTTCCGCTGACATCAAACGACAGCATATAATCCTCGAACGATATGCTTCCGTACTCCTTGGCATGCCATTTAAGCGCATCGAGCACAACATAGCGGAATCCGTTTATGAGCCATGTGCGCAGACTAACGCCGGGCGAATGTTCTTCGAGCGGCTTCCAGTTGCGCTCCATAAGATAGATGGCATACTGATGAGCCAGCGACATGAAGTCGAGATTCTCTTTCTGGCTAAGCTGATAGCGTTTGTCGAAAATGCAATATCCAACGCGGCAATATCCGTAGAAATACTGGCGGATAATGTCGGAATCTCCTCGGCGAAAGCCATCGATAATCTGCGTTTCTGACAACATTGATTTAAAATATTTTGAGCGAATTTACAAAAAAAATGCTTTCGTGCTTAATTTTTCTTGAATAACTTCTTCTAATAGATAAAAGAACAGAATTATTAACTTTTATCAAACATTTACGAATATGAAAAATCAGAATGAAAGAAGAGCAAAGAAGGTGTTCAATCTTATTATCGTTGACGAGAGCGGCTCAATGTCGGTAATCCGCGAGCAGGCTTTCACGGGAATGAACGAGACGCTGAAGACGATACAGAACATTCAGAAGAAATACAGCGACACGGAGCAGCTGGTAACGCTCATGACCTTCGACAGCGAGCACACCAAATGGCACTACGACGGAACTCCGGCAAGCAAGGTTCACAAAATAGGATGGAAATCTTACGACCCTTGCGCCGCCACGCCTCTGTACGATGCCATCGGAAAGGGAATCTCGAAGGTGAATGCGCAGGTATCCGACGGTGACAACGTGCTTGTAACCATCATTACCGACGGCGAGGAGAACAGTTCGAGAGAATGGACTCTAAAGATGGTTCGGAATTTGATAGAGAAACTGAAGAAGCAAAACTGGACGTTCACACTCATCGGCACGGACAATCTTGATGTTAAGTCGATGGCAGGCTCATTCTCGATAGACTCGCACATGGCATTCGTACAAAGTGCGGTAGGCACAAAAATGATGTTCGAACGCGAGAACAGATGCCGCGAACGATACGTTCAGCGCGTTATGGACGATTCGGTAAGCGAGATTGGCGATTCGTTCTTCAAGGAAGACTAACATTTTGTAAAGTCCGCTCTCTAACGATGAAGGGCGGATTTTTCTTTTCCATTCGGATAATTTTCATTATTTTTGTCGCGAACTTATTTAACAGTATATCATAATGCGTATAAAAACAATTATTTTCTTCTGCCTCTTCGTGCTTTTTGGAAAAACATTCGCGGCAGAAAACTTCGTGGATTTCAGTTCGGGCGACTGGCTGCTTGCCAAAGACGGAAAAATATCCATCTACGTAAGCAAGACTGATGAGCGCGGCGTGATGAAAGCCGCCAAGAATCTCTGTCAGGACCTGCTGAAGGTTACGGGCATCACCCCTCAGTTTGTGGATAACGCAAGCGATGCCACCATCGTTATCGGAACGGCAGGAAAGTCGAAAGCCGTAAGCAACTTCGACAAGCGTCTGAAAGGAAAATACGAAATGTATCTTCTGAATGCCGAGAACCAGCGTCTTACCATCGTCGGAAGCGACCGCCGCGGAACAATCTTCGGCATCTACGAACTGAGCCGCCAGATTGGAGTGTCTCCGTGGTACTACTGGGCCGACGTTCCGGTTGAGGCTCACAATCAGATATTTATAAAGAACGGACTCTTTACCGACGGAGAGCCAGCCGTGAAATGGCGCGGACTGTTCTTGAACGACGAAGCCCCTTGCCTTACATCGTGGGTAAAGAACACCTTCGGCACAAACTACGGCGGCCACGAGTTCTACGACAAGGTTTTCGAGCTGATTCTGCGCCTGAAAGGCAATATGCTCTGGCCTGCCATGTGGATGTGGACTTTCTACGGCGACGATCCCGAAAATCTGAAGACTGCCGATGAAGCCGGCGTTATAATAGGCACATCGCACCACGAGCCTATGGCGCGTAACCATCAGGAATATGTTCGCCATCGCAAAGAAATAGGCGCATGGAACTACGCAACAAACCAGAAGAATCTCGACGAGTTCTTCCGCGGAGGCGTTGAACGAATGAAGAATACCGACGACGTGGTTACAATAGGTATGCGCGGCGACGGCGACGAGGCTATGAGCGCGGATGCCGACACAAAACTTCTGAAGAAAGTTATCGACAATCAGCGCAAAATAATAGCAAAAGCGACAGGCAAACCAGCCGACAAGACTCCGCAGGTTTGGGCTTTGTACAAGGAAGTGCAGGACTATTACGATGCCGGACTGCGCGTTCCCGACGA
>JBGUGY010000365.1:0-4206 GCA_045111775.1 Bacteroidaceae bacterium
AGAGGTGGTAGAGTGGTCGATTACAGCGGTCTTGAAAACCGCCGAACGGCGACGTTCCGGGGGTTCGAATCCCTCCCTCTCCGCTAAGGGGAACAATCGTTTGGTTGTTCCTCTTTTTTATTTTTATTCAGAATTTTTTTATAAAAAACGTCCGTCCAAACTGAAGATTCATAGTTTGGACGGACGTTTTACTTTAATCCCACCAGAAATACCATATTGTTGATTTGCGCAGATTGTCAGCCAAGGTATTTACATAGCCCACTCCTTGAGAAACAATGTCTGTGCAGAACGCGTATTGTTCTTCGGCAAGTTCGAGGCTTTGATTGTTGCTTACAGGCTTTGAAACGGTCATCTCAAGAGTGTCGTAGGTGATAAGCGAAGGAACTGCGCCATATTTCTCGTACCAATATTTGCATACGTTTACAAGATCCTTCTTCTCTGGGCATGCATTCCAGTTGCCAAATGGGAACCATGCTATTACTTGCCAAGGTTCTTTCACCGGAACTTCAACGATGAGCATTGGAGGAGTTTTCTCTTGGCTGAAAATAGACAGTTCTTTCATTCCTTGCTGGTCGTTTACCGGTTCGCCCAAAATCTCATTGTATGAATCGTCTTTAAGGTCTTTCAATTCTTTCTGTAGCCATTTCTTTCCCTCTTCGGCAGATGCTTCGGCTATCAGTTTTTTGCGTGTCAAACGTATTGTCTGAATATCAATCATATTTTCATCTTCCATTCCTAACTCAGAACTGATAGCCGTGTATAGTATGTCGTTTACATATACAAGTAGCGGCACAAAGCCTTCTTTCTTTCCGCGTGCTATGGCACTGTTGTAATGGCGCATAAACTCGTTTCCTGATGTTGGAGGATAGTAGGTGCATTTGCAGTCTGCTATTGCCTTGAATTTCGCAACCAGTTCGGTGTTGTCTTTCTCCGAATCATTATTCATTATCTCTTGCTTGATGGGGTCATCTGTAAGAATCTGAGTATTTCTCGAGTTCTTGCAAGAGTGTAAGGTTGTTGATGCGGCTAAAATGGCGCATAGTGTAAAGTTTGTTTTAAAATGAAAATTAGCCATAAAAGTTTGTCTTTGAATTATTTAAAATGATTTTCTCTGTACTGCTGAGGCGTTACGCCCACATTTTTTCGGAATGCGCGGATAAAGTACGAATAGTCGTCGTAGCCGAGCGTTGTGGCGATGCTCTTTATCGGCTTGTTTGTCGTTACCAACGCAAGTTCGGCGAGTTCGAGTTTACGCTTGGTTACGAACTGATTAGGCGTCTCGCCAGTATGCTCTCTGAACGTGCGGAAGAAATGTCCTTTCGACATGCAAGCCATGCTGGCAAGATGGTCGAAATCTATGGTCTGACCGATGTTTTTGCGGATGTAGGTGAGCGTCTGCTGAATGCGGTTATCCTTGACCTCGGTCTTTGTGCTCGCCAGTCTGAGAAAGCGCGACAGAAGGATTAGCATGATGCCGTGCGACTCAACCTTGTTGTGAAACGCGCTCTGCTGGTTTTTCAGATAATTGTTTACGAGAGTCTGATGATTGTCGTATGTATTCGGGTTGGATGCCGGAATCTTCAGCTCTGGGTTTATCTCGCACAGTCGTTTTATCAGTTCGAGGTCGCCGGGCTGTGCATCGACCTCAACAGGCATTTCCAAATCTTCAAGAATGGCTGGCTCGTTCTGCACATCTTCGAAAATATGAATGTAGAAATGTACGAAGTGTGAGTCGCAAAAACAGTTGTGTACCGTGTATGCCGGAATCATGTAAAGATGATGCGGCGTGAGCCTGAATCTGCCCGAAGGCAGTTCTACCTCGGCAGTACCCTCGGTAACGTAGTAGAGGCGGAGGAAAGGGCTTCGCACATTCTTCCAGTTCCAGTCGCCGTTGTGGTAGCAGCATCCGGCGTTGAGGGCGAGCAAGTGAAGGCGTTCTACGGGAATATTCATTTTTGTGTTTATTTGTGAAAACTTCTGCAAAGAAACAAAAAAAGACAAAACGACAAGGCATTCTGCCGCTTTTTTCTTCCGAAATGTTAAGATTGTCCTATTCTTTGCGCTTTTTTTCTGACTCTCTTTCATCTGTTAATTCGTATCTTTGTGGCAGAAACCAGAATTTGGAATATGAAGATAATAGGAAGAAGAATGATCGTTGTGATGTGCGCCTTTTTTGTTGTGTGTGGTAAGACTGGCGCACAGAAAGTTGTGGACGAGAGTCTTTCTCGCCACAACTTTTTTTATGCAGGGCAGAGCAAACGTCTGAGAATGTTCAAGGTGCAGGACGGAGCCGTGGCGTGGACTTACGACAATGCGCTGCAGCCAGAGTCGGAGAGGCTGAAGGGCGAGATTAGCGATGCCATCTTGATGAACGACGGACACATTTTGATGGCGCATCAGTTTGGAATAACCGAGATTGACGGCAGCGGAAAGGCCGTGTGGCACTACGATGCGCCGCAAGGATGCGAGATTCATACCGTGCAGCCGATAGGCACGACGCACGTTGTTTTTGTGCAGAACGGAAAGCCAGCCAAAATCGTGGTGATGGAGATTCCGACGAAACGCATTGTGCGCGAGTTCGAGGTGGCAACAAACGAGAAAGGTTCGGTTCACGGACAGTTCCGCAATGCACGACTGACATCGCGCGGCACTCTTCTTGTTGCCAACATGGGACTTGGCTGCATCAGCGAGTACAACAGCGACGGCAAGGAGATTGAACGCTGGAGCGGATTCAAGCCGTGGTCTGTTCAGGAACTTCCGAAGGGTAATATTCTGATAACTGGCAGAAAGGGCGAAATTCAGGAGATAAACCGACAGGGACAGACCGTATGGCAGACGAACGTTGCGCAGATAGGCGTTACTCAGCCGCAGAAAACCGTCAGATTGAAGAACGGAAATCACATTGTAAACAACTGGTACAATGAGTGGAACAAGACTCCGATGGATACGGCAAACGCGCCGGTTCAGGCGGTGGAGATTGACCGAAATGGAAAGGTTGTTTGGCAACTCCGCGCGTGGAAGAATCCAGATTTAGGACCTTCTACCACCATTCAGCTTCTGGGCGAGGCTGTTAATCGCAAGCGTATGTTTTTCGGCGAGTTCAACCCTGTCAGTCCTAAACTTTTCGTTGCTCCAAACCAGCCGATAGGCGAGGGCAAGGGCATCAATCCCGGCAGAGTGGCTTGGATTCACAACCCCGGCGTGGCATCGTGGGACGGTCGCACGGGTCTGTGGGTTGAAGACCGATGGAACAATCAGCAGAAAGCCGATGCCATGATTCGCGAAGCAATCGTTCAGCTTACTGGCGTGACAACGGCGAAGAAGGCTTGGAAGGCTCTCTTCTGCCACTTTAACAAAGAGCACGGAAAGGGCAGTCGCGGCTACAAAAAAGGCGAGAAGATTGCCGTAAAACTGAATATGAACAATGCCATAACGCATCACGATACCATCGAGTTGAACTCGTCGCCGTTCGTAACGCTGGCTCTCGTGCGTTCTATGGTGCGCGACGGCGGAATCCGCGAGCAGGACATCATTTTGTGCGAGCCGAGCCGTGCCATAACCGACAGCATCTACAACAAGGTTCACCGTGAGTTTCCGAAGGTTGTATTTATCGACAATATCGGCGGAGACGGCAGACAGAAGTGCGAATATTATCCAGAGCAGATAACCTATTCGGCTGATAACGGCAAGCTGGCGCGAGGATTGGCAAAGTGCATCGTCGATGCCGACTATCTGATAAACAGCGCGTTGCTGAAGACTCATTCGGGCCCCGGCGTAACTCTTACGACGAAAAACTGGTATGGCGCAACCGACATCTCGCTTATATGGCGACGCAATGCGCATAGCAACTTCAGTGCCGACAAACGCCACGGAAAGCCTGGCTACAAGACGTTTGTCGATTTTATCTCGCACAAGAATCTTGGGCAGAAATGTTTGCTCTTCATCATCGACGGAACGTACGGCTCGCGCGATGTGAACGGAGCTCCAAATCCGAAGTGGCAGAAAGAACCGTTCTGCGGCGACTGGGCTTGCTCGCTCATCGTGTCGCAGGATGAGGTGGCTTGCGATGCTGTGGGAGCAGACATTCTGATTGGAGAGTGGCCCGAATTCGGCAGTCTGAACTACTGCGACGAGTATCTTCGCGAGGCGGCGATGATTCCAAATCCCGTAAGCGGAACGGTTTACAAGCAAGATGGCAAGCCGCTT
>JBGUGY010000366.1:0-6470 GCA_045111775.1 Bacteroidaceae bacterium
CTTCCTCGTTGAGGAGTGGGGCGGTAAGTATCAGAGTCAGGACATCAGTGCCAAGAAGGGTATCGGTGTGAAGGAACTGATGGAGAAGGTGCTTCTCGAGGCTGAGATGCTCGACTTGAAGGCTAACCCTAACCGCAAGGCAACTGGTACGGTCATCGAATCGGCTCTTGACAAGGGTCGCGGATACGTATCAACAGTCCTCGTATCTAACGGTACTTTGAAGCAGGGCGATATCGTTCTTGCCGGAACAAGCTTCGGCCGTGTTAAGGCTATGTTCAACGAGCGTAACTCACGCATCAACGAGGCAGGACCTGCAGTTCCTGCAATCATCCTTGGTCTTAACGGCGCTCCGACAGCCGGCGATACATTCCATGTGATGGAGAGCGAGCAGGAGGCACGCGAACTTGCTAACAAGCGCGAGCAGTTGCAGCGCGAGCAGGGATTGCGTACAACTGGTATGCTTACCCTCGAGGAGATTGCACGCCGTCGTGCTCTTGGTGAGTTCCACGAGATGAACCTTATCGTTAAGGGTGACGTTGACGGTTCTGTCGAGGCTTTGAGCGATATGTTCATCAAACTTTCTACCGAGAAGGTTCAGGTAAACATCGTGTCAAAGGGCGTAGGTCAGATTTCGGAGAACGATGTTACATTCGCAGCATCATCTCAGGCAGTAATCATCGGATTCCAAGTCCGTCCTTCGGGAGCCGCGCGCAAGTTGGCTGAACAGCAGGGTGTAAATATCCGCACATACTCAGTCATCTACGATGCAATCGAGGAGGTTAAGTCGGCTATGGAAGGAATGCTTGAGAAGGAAGTACGCGAGCAGGTTACCGGTTTGCTCGAGGTTCGTCAGGTTTACCACATCAGCAAGGTTGGTACCGTTGCCGGTGCATATGTTGTTGACGGTAAGGTTGCACGTTCTAACAAGGCACGTCTTATCCGCGACGGCATCGTAATCTTCACAGGCGAAATAAATGCCCTGAAGCGTTTCAAGGACGATGTCAAGGAAGTCTCTACTAACTTCGAGTGCGGTATCAGTCTGGTTGGATACAACGATATTCAGGAAGGCGATAACATTGAGACATTCGAGGAAATAGAGGTTAAGCAGAAACTTTAATTATCAAGGCTAAAATATTTTCTGGGTGTTTCTGTACGGATTTGTTTTTCTGTACGGGGCACTCAGAAATTCTTTCTATTATATGGGATTCATAGATATCTGTTTGCTCACGGTTTTGTTTATAGGGGCGTTTAAAGGTTGGTGTTCAGGATTTTTCCGCGAGATAATATCGATGTCCGGATTCATTATCGGACTGTTGTTTGCAGGCTCGCTCTATGCCGTTGTGGGCGACTATCTTGCCCCGCGTCTTGGCTCGTCGGTGACAGGTGCTCATGTAATGGCTTTTGTGTTTATCTGGTTTGTTGTGCCGATGGTGCTTGGCTTTGTAGCCAACTTTATGAGTCGCACGATGAAGAAACTGCATCTTGGCGGACTGAATTCAACACTCGGCGCGGCAGTTGGCATCTTTAAGTATCTGTTGCTTCTGAGTGCCGTGGTTAACGTGCTAGATTTCTGCACCCGCTTTGTTAAGCTCTACAGCGACGAGGCAAAGCAGAATTCTTACCTCTACTATCCGGTTAAAAGTTTCATCAGTGTTATCGTTCCAGACAACATAACAAGTTCGGAGAGCGATGCAGAACCAGTTGATGGAAGCAATCAGCAAACAGTTGAGAAAGAATAAGTTATTTTAACTCTATTATAAAATAATGGAAGAGAAGAATGAGTTTGTAAAGAAGGTTGCAAGTCAGAAATACGAGTTTGGCTTTACGACCGATGTGCAGACCGAAATTATTGAAAAGGGTCTGAATGAGGACGTGGTCCGTCTGATTTCAGCAAAGAAGAATGAGCCCGAGTGGATGCTCGAATTCAGATTGCGCGCTTTCCGCTACTGGCTTACGCTCGAGCAGCCCGAGTGGGGACATCTTGATATGCCGGAAATCGACTATCAGGCTATTTCTTACTACGCCGACCCTACAAAGAAGAAGGATAACAACGGACCAAAGACAACCGATGAGATAGACCCCGAGTTGATGAAGACATTCGACAAACTCGGAATTCCGCTCGAGGAGCGTCTGGCTCTTGCCGGAACTGCCGTAGATGCGGTTATGGACTCGGTAAGTGTTAAGACAACATTCAAGGAAACGCTTCTTGAGAAGGGCATAATTTTCTGTTCGATAAGCGAGGCAATACGCGAGCATCCCGATTTGGTTAAGCAGTATCTGGGAAGCGTGGTTCCTTATCGCGACAACTATTTTGCAGCCCTCAACAGCGCCGTGTTCAGCGACGGCTCTTTCGTCTACATACCGAAAGGCGTTCGCTGTCCGATGGAACTATCGACATATTTCCGCATCAATGCACGTGAAACTGGTCAGTTTGAGCGCACGCTCATTGTCTGCGACGATGATGCTTACGTTTCTTATCTCGAAGGCTGTACCGCACCGATGCGCGACGAGAACCAGCTTCATGCAGCCATAGTAGAGATTGTTGTAAACGAGAATGCCGAGGTCAAGTACAGCACCGTTCAGAACTGGTATCCGGGCGATGAGAACGGCAAGGGCGGTGTGCTAAACCTCGTAACCAAGCGAGGACATCTTCGCGGAGCAAACAGTAAACTTTCGTGGACTCAGGTTGAGACAGGTTCTGCCATCACATGGAAGTATCCAAGCTGTGTGCTTCAGGGCGACAACTCGCAGGCTGAGTTCTACAGCGTGGCGGTAACAAACAACTATCAGCAGGCTGATACTGGCACAAAGATGATTCATATCGGCAAGAATACAAAGAGCACCATCATAAGCAAGGGAATCTCGGCAGGAAAGAGCCAAAACTCTTATCGCGGACTCGTAAAGGTTGGCACAAATGCCGACGGAGCGCGCAACTACAGCTCGTGCGACTCTCTGCTGCTTGGCAGCGAATGTGGTGCACATACATTCCCGTATATGGACATTCACAACAACACAGCCATCGTAGAGCACGAGGCAACGACTTCGAAAATCAGCGAAGACCAGTTGTTCTACTGCAACCAGCGAGGCATCTCAACCGAGGATGCCGTCGGACTGATTGTAAACGGCTATGCCAAGGAAGTGCTAAACAAACTGCCGATGGAGTTTGCCGTTGAGGCTCAGAAACTATTAAGCGTATCACTCGAGGGTACGGTTGGTTAAACATCATAATTATACACGATTATGTTAGAGATTAAAGATTTGCATGCCAGCATAAATGGCAAAGAGATATTGAAGGGAATAAATCTTACGATTAAGGACGGTGAGGTTCACGCGCTGATGGGACAGAACGGCGCGGGAAAGAGTACGCTCAGCAATGTGCTTGTGGGACATCCGGCATACGAAGTTACGCAGGGCGAGGCAATATACAATGGTCAGGACTTGCTTAAGATGAAGCCTGAGGAGCGTTCGCACGCAGGACTGTTCATGTCGTTCCAGACACCGATAGAGATTCCGGGCGTGTCGATGGTAAACTTCATGCGTGCCGCCGTAAACGAGAAGCGCAAGTACAAAGGCGAGGAACCACTCTCTGCAAGCGCATTCCTGAAATTGATGCGAGAGAAACGCGCTATCGTCGAACTCGACAGCAAACTTGCCAACCGTTCGGTAAACGAAGGCTTCAGCGGTGGCGAGAAGAAGCGTAACGAGATTTTCCAGATGGCTATGCTCGAACCGACATTTGCCATCCTCGACGAGACCGACTCTGGTCTTGACGTTGATGCCCTTCGCATCGTTGCCGAAGGCTTCAACAAGCTGCGCACGCCTCAGACAAGCGCGCTCGTAATCACTCACTATCAGCGTCTGCTCGACTATCTGAAGCCAGACATCATTCACGTTCTCATCGGCGGTCAGATTGTAAAGACGGGCGGTCCTGAACTGGCACTCGAAATTGACGAAAAGGGCTTCGACTGGATAAAGGCTGAGGCTGGTCTGTAATTTAATATCTATTAGATTATGGAGAAATTGAATAGCGAAAAACAATATATCGACCTCTTTCAGGAATGTAGCGGACTGATTGCCGAGCACAGCTCTGAGGTGATGAACGCACTTCGTGCCGATGCCTTCGAGAAGTTCAGCAAGAACGGATTCCCTACACAGAAGGTGGAACGATACAAATATACCGATGTTCCCGAGGCTTTCAAGCCCGACTACGGACTGAACATCAAGCGACTGAACATCCCGGTTAATCCTGCCGATGTGTTCAAGTGCGACGTGCCTAACATGAGCACGCTGCTCTACTTCGTCGTAAACGATGAATTCTACACAAAGGCGATGCCTAAGGCTGGGCTTCCCGATGGTGTGATAGTTGATTCGCTGCGCGAGGCAAGCAAGAAGCATCCCGAACTTGTGGCAAAGTATTACGGCAAACTCGCCGACACAAACGATTCGGTAACTGCCCTGAACACAATGCTTGCGCAAGACGGATTGTTCGTCTACGTTCCAAAGAACGTGGTTCTCGACAAGACGCTTCAGATTGTGAACATTCTTCGTGCTGATGTTGATTTCATGGCAAACCGCCGCGTCCTCATCGTTCTCGAAGAGAGTGCTCAGGCTCGAATCCTCTTCTGCGACCATGCTGCCGACGACCGCAACTTCCTCACAACTCAGGTTGTCGAGGTCTTTGCTGGCGAGAACAGTTCGCTCGACATCTACGAACTTGAGGAGACTCACGAGAAAAACAAGCGTTTCAGCAATCTGTATGTCGACCAGAAATCGTACAGCAACGTGCTTCACGACTCGATAACGCTTTACAACGGAAGCACCCGCAACATGGCTGATTTCAACCTTAACGGTCAGGGAGCAGAGATTCATTCTTACGGATGTGCCATTGCTGACAGCTCACAGCATGTTGATAATAATACGCTTATCTCGCACAACGTACCGAACTGCCAGAGCGACCAGCTTTACAAGTACGTTCTCGATGACAAGGCGGTTGGTGCGTTTGCTGGTCGTATTTTGGTAAAGAAAGATGCGCAGAAAACCGTTTCGCAAGAGACAAACAGCAACCTCTGCGTTTCGAAAGAAGCACGAATGTTTACTCAGCCGATGCTCGAGATTTATGCCGACGATGTGAAGTGCAGCCACGGTTCAACCGTTGGACAGCTCGATGAAATGGCACTATTCTACATGCGTCAGCGAGGAATTAGCGAGGCCGAGGCACGACGATTGTTGCAGAACGCTTTCTGTAGTCAGGCTATTGAGCAGATAAGACTCGAACCGCTCCGCGACCGCCTGCACATGCTTGTAGACAAGCGTTTCCGCGGCGAACTTAACAAATGCGGCGGCTGCAAAGGCTGCAAATAAAAAAGTCAAAACGAATTATGTACAACATAGACAAGGTACGTGCCGATTTTCCGATTCTTAGCCGACAGGTTTACGGCAATCCTCTGGTTTATCTCGACAACGGCGCAACAACGCAGAAGCCGCGTTGCGTGGTCGATGCCATCTCCGAAGAATACTATTCGGTAAATGCCAATGTTCACCGAGGCGTTCATTTCCTGTCGCAGCAGGCAACCGAGTTGCACGAGCAGAGCCGTGAGACGGTGCGCCGCTTCATCAACGCCAAGAGCGTGGCAGAGATTATCTTCACGCGCGGCACAACCGAGAGCATCAACCTCGTTGTGTCAACCTTCGGCGATGCTTTCATGAAGGAGGGCGACGAGGTTATTGTTTCAGAAATGGAGCACCATTCAAACATCGTCAGCTGGCAGCTTCTTCAGGCTCGCAAGGGCATTAAGATAAAAGTTATTCCAATCGACGACAAGGGAGACCTCATTCTCGACGAATACGAAAAACTCTTCAGCGAGCGCACAAGGATTGTATCGTTTGCACACGTCTCTAACGTGCTCGGAACGGTGAATCCGGCAAAAAAGATGATTGAGATTGCGCACAGCCACGGCGTTCCGGTTCTGCTCGACGGAGCACAGAGTACGCCTCACTTCAAGGTTGATATGCAAGACCTCGACTGCGATTTCTTCGCTTTCAGCGGTCATAAAATATACGGTCCTACGGGAATCGGTGTTCTGTACGGAAAGGAAGAATGGCTCGACAAACTGCCTCCTTACATGGGCGGCGGCGAGATGATTAAGAACGTATCGTTCGAGAAGACAACCTTTAACGAACTGCCGTTCAAGTTCGAGGCTGGAACGCCAGACTATGTGGCTTCTACCGGACTTGCCAAGGCGCTCGACTATGTGTCGGCTCTCGGCATGGACAACATCGAGGCTCACGAACAGGAACTAACAAAATATGCCATGCAGAAGATGCAGGAGATAGATGGAATGCGCATTTTCGGAACGTCGGAGCACAAAGATGCCGTAATATCGTTCCTCGTTGGCGACATTCATCATCTTGATATGGGAACGCTTCTCGACCGACTTGGCGTTGCCGTCCGCACCGGACATCATTGCGCC
>JBGUGY010000367.1:0-9254 GCA_045111775.1 Bacteroidaceae bacterium
GATGTCGATTTGAGCACGCAGAGCCGTTCGTTTACGGCATCGCTCATCGGGCACAGCTCGCCCGACGGCTCCGACGGTGGCATCTATACCGATATGGAAGGCATCGATTCTGCCCTCAGAATTGTTAAACAGATAACCGTTGTACTGAAATGAAAAGGATTGCTTTGTTTGCGCTTGTCGGCATCTTTTGCCAATGCGCTTTTTCGCAGAATTTAGCGGACAGACTTCGTTATCAGACTGAAGTAGCTGTAGGCTTTCCGCTGCCCGAATCGCATGGAACGCCAATACGGTTGTGCCAGAAGGTGATGTACGGTCTTAATCCGCGGCTAATGTGCGGCGTTGGGGCAGGCATCAGCCGACACGACAAGACGCTCGTTCCGCTGTTTGTCGACTTGCAGTGGAGCGTGGCGCGTCCTCGGCAGTTCACTCCGTTTGTTGAGGCTTGTGTGGGATATTCGTTCGCCCCTTCGCCGTCAGCCACGGGCGGAAGCAACCTCGGACTTGGCATCGGAACATCATTCCGCCTTTCCGACACGCGGCGCATCTGTGTTTCCGTAGGTTACGAGTATCAGCATTTCAGCCAGTTAAAAACGTTCGAATCGTCTGCTGTACGGTCTAGCTTTGTTGAGATAATCAGTCACAACGCGCTCTCTGTAGCCGTCGGCTTTCAGTTTTGACAAAACAAAAATCCATCTTACAAAATGCGTAAGATGGATTCATTAGTTATTTCTGACCAGCAACTACGTCGCCCGAATAACTTCCTTCTACAATCTTCTGAGTACCGTCGATAGTCTTTTTCAGAGTATATCTCATTTCGAAGGTATTCAGGCCGTTCTTGCGATTTTTGCCGGTCTTGCGAACATAGAGCGTGCTTCCGCTGTCGAGCAAGTCGGGAGCATCCTTGTCGCCGCTTCCCGTAATAACGTTTCCGAATATATCCCAGTCGCCACATTGGCTAAGGTCGATATCCATACCGTCGCTGCTGGCTGGTATTCTGAATATTATCGATTCTGCCTTTTTGTTTCCAAGGTGGATGTTGTAGTCGTTGTAAACCTCGTTGAAGAGTATGATTGGAAACTCGCGTTCTTCCTCTTCGTCTTTGCACGACACAAAAACAGATGAAAATAGACTTACTGCCAGAATCATAACCGTTAATCTGGCAAACTTGCTGCTTGATTTTAAGATTTTGTTCATTCTTTAGTAATTTACAAAGATTTGAAATGCAAATGTACGAAAAAAACAAATACAAAGTCCGTTTTGCAGTCGATATTTTATTTCTGACTTGCAGTAATCATGCTGCCCGAATAGCTGCCTTTTATAACCTTCTGCTTTCCGTTGATGGTCTTTTTCAGCGTGTATCTTATCTCGTATGTCTTTTCTCCTGTCTTGTGAATGTAGAGAGTGCTGCCGCTGTCGAACATATTGTCAGGCTCGTTGCCATAGCCTTCAATCACTTCCTTGTTAACCATTCCCATAACCGACCAGTCGCCTTTCTTGCTCAAGTCGATGTCCTTGCCGTCAGACTTGACAGGTATGCTGAAGCATATGTAATCCCCCGTGATCTTAGAAAGATTTACGTTATAACTTCCAAGGCTTTCGTAAAAAAGAGAAACTTCGGTAGTGAAACCCTCGTCTTCATCGTCGTCTCCGCACGAAACAAAAACGGATGAAAACAGACTGACTGCCAGAATAATAACTGCCATTCTGGCATACTTGATACTTGAATTGAAAATGTTACTCATTGTAAATATTGTTAATTTGTAATAGTTTGATGTTGCAAAGTTATGCTAAAAAGCCGATTGCACCCTTGATTGCTCTGTTAATAATTCTTAAAAAAGAATTGTAAACAACAAGAAATGTAAATTCTCTTTGCTCGTATGGATTTAAAAGATAATTTTGCAGCAAAAATGATAGCATGTGAAAAGCAAATATCCTATTTTGTTGGCGATTCTGCTTGCAGCCTCTTGCCAACAGAAAACAGAACATTTTGAATATGAGGCTTTGAAGGGGCGATGGGAAAGCGAGGAGAGGATTGCAAATGCGAATGTAGTTCTCCATTTTGGCGATTCAATCATAGAATTCGACCCTTATGTTGGGGATACTATTATGATGCTTTTTAATCCTGTGATTCAGAACGATACTCTTATTTGTAATTCGTTGGACTCGGCATTTAAATTCAAAATAGAGAAAAGCGGGAATTCGGTAAAAATAGAAGGCTTGCCAATTATTGGAGGTAAGTTTTCTTTTGTGAAGTCAAAAAAAGATAACCTATGAAGAAAATATTAACAATATTGTTGATGTTTGTGGCAATGTCATCCTTTGCGCAAAAATCTAAATTGGTTAAGGGGCATTTTAAGTGCTTTCACAATCCTCATGTCGTATATTTTAAATATTACGATGGGGAAGATAAACAAGTTAATGTATGGCTTTGGAATACAAAAACAGATAAGGCGGATTCGCTTAGAGCCATTGAAGTGAAGGTAGTAGGAGACGATTTGTATTATTGCGATTGCGAGACAATAAAGAAAAGAAATCTTTCTTCGGAAAGTGTTAATGGTGATTCTGTTATTTATTCGAGTCCGTTCGAAATAGAGAACTTCTACATCGATAATGGAAATCTGCTTGTAACAGAGATAGATTCTTCGTACGAAAAGGTGAATATAATATACTATGTTGATGATGTTTGTATTTTCCGTGAATCTGTTCCATGCCATCCTGAAGAAATGGAATATCAGATAGTACAAATAGATTCTTTCGAAGATTATTTTGTTATTAGTGTACAGTATGATTTGTATATCTTTGATAAAAGGAAGAAGACACTAATAAAAATTGCGGAAAACTGTAATTATGTATCTATGGATCGGTTTGGCAATATATATTATGATATTATTTCACAAGAAGATTACTCGGAGATTATATACGCATCGAATGTAAAAGAATTGAAAAAAAAGGTGGAAATTTTAAAAAATCCAGATAGAATTCATACATATTATTATTATTATTATTTGAATGGAACAAGGAAGGGCTGTTCTGTATTTAATGGTAAACAATATGAATTGGATGATATGCAAATAAAAGCAGTTCAAAATATAAGATTTTCTGACGAAAAGGGCAATACCGTAACTTATAATCCGAAAGAAGATTTCTTTATATTGGAGTATTGAATTCAGAATTAAAGAATTAACTTTATGAAACATATATTTATAGTTTTATTGATGATTGTTCCATATGCCTTGTTCGCGCAAGATGTTAAGAATGTTAAAGGGTATTTTGTAGGGATAAGTTCACCTTATGTGGTTTATTATACATATTCTGATTTAGAGAATAAGGAGAACGATGTGTGGGTATGGAATACTGCAACAAACAAACTTGATTCACTTAGTGCCATTGAGGCAAAAGTGGTGGATAATTCATTGTTTTATTGTGATTTTCATTCGTTAAAAAAGAGAAATCTTGCTCGGAACTCAGATGAAAAAGACTCTGTTCTTTTTGAAAGTAAGACTGAAATAGAGAACTTCTACATCGAAAAAGGAAATCTGCTTGTAACAGAGATAGATTCTTCGTACGAAAAGGTAAATATAAAGTATTATGTTGACGGTGTTTGTTCTTTTTGCGAATCTGTTCCGTGTATTCCGCAGGAATTGGAATATCAGATAGTACAGATATTCCCGTTGG
The DNA here is from genome assembly GCA_045111775.1 of Bacteroidaceae bacterium. GTDB lineage: Bacteria > Bacteroidota > Bacteroidia > Bacteroidales > Bacteroidaceae > Ga6A1. The sequence goes on from JBGUGY010000367.1 coordinate 3,676, forward strand.
AGGATTGTTTTGCAATAACGGTTCAAGGTGATTTGTATTTTTTTGATAAGAAGGAAAAAGTTATAAATAAAATAGTTGAATCTAAGGAAGCATTGGTTGATGAAACTGGTAATATTTACTATGTATCGTCGTCTGAAGATTATTCTACGGATTTTCTAAATGTGATGAATATCAGCGACTTGAAAGATAAACATGTAATTGCCCAGTCTTCAAACTTTATAAAATTGTATAGCTACTCTGTAAGCGATATTAAGAAATGTTATTGTATTATTGATGGTAATTTATTTAGATTGAAAAATCGGGAACTGAATCCTGTGAAGAGTGTGAAATTCTCGGAAAAGAATACTTACACCGTAATTATAAATCCTAAAGAGGAATACTTTGTTTTGGATTATTAAGTTAATAGCAAGATATGAAAAAAGCCATTTTACACTCATTAACACGATTGTAAAATGGCTTTTTAAATGATATTTAAAACTGCGTTATTTCTTTTTCAGCGGCTCTATTCTGAACCAGTCTACATCAGCCCAGCCGCCGTCGTTTGTCTTAATGTTAGGGCGTGTGCAGAATACGCCGACCTTTGCGCCAATCCATTTGCCCTCCTTTACTTGGAACTCGTTGCCCAGTTTCTCAAACTTCTTGTTGTCGGTGCTGTAGTAGAACTGACATTTTACCACAAGATCGTGTCCTCCTTCGCTCTTGCTAATCTTTGAGCCGTCCGTGCTGATGTCCGCTCTCAGGTAGAAGGTGCTCTTTTTCAGAATTACCGAAGCATTCTCTTTTTCGGTATTACCCTTGTCTGCCTTCTTGCACTCAACCTGAGAGAGTTTCAGACCGCTTTCTGTGTTCTCAACCGTAAGGGCGGCATAGTCAAGTCCCATAACCACAAGACCTGTCTTTTCGCCTTTGTATTTCTCGATAGGCGAGAAGGTAATCTTCGTCGTAGCCGAGAAGTTCGGAGCTGGAGTCTTCTGCAAAAGAAGGTTCGGAACATCCCAAAGACTCTTGTAGTCATCGGCTACCGGATGAGAATACAGGCGAACGAAGCCCTTGTCGCCAGCAAAGTAAGCCCACTTCTCGTTGTAGTTTGCCTGCCATTGCCATTGCGGACCGAGAACCATTCCGTCGAACTCGTCGCTCTCAACAGGCGTGCAGATTGGATAAGTCTTGCCAACGTTCGGTTTCTTATACTGTGTAACAGGCTCGCCCCATTCTGCGCCCTTCTTTGCCATACCTATAACAGGCCAGTCGTTTACCCACTTCATTGGCTCAAGGCAAAGCAGTCTGCCGTATGCGCCTACATCAGTAAAGTGGAAGAACCAGTCCTCGCCGGTTGGAGTATCGACCCATGCTCCCTGATGAGGGCCGTTTATTGGGCTCTTTCCCTGCTTCATCACGATGCGCGTTTCGTAAGGACCGTAGATGTTCTTTGAACGCTGAACGGTCTGCCAGCCAGTAGGAACGCCGCCAGCCGGATGGAAGATGTAGTAATATCCGTTGCGCTTATGAATCTTAGGACCTTCGCAAGTAACTTGGTCTATATGTCCGTCGAAGATTATTCGGCTTGGACCGATAGCCTTTGTTGCGTCGCTGTTAAGCTCGCAGATTGCAAGCACGCTCTTCAGTCCGGCGCGGCTGCCAGCATAGGCGTGAACCATGTAGACCTTGCCGTCCTCGTCCCAGAGTGGGGTAGTGTCGATGATTCCTTTGCCAGCCTTTACGATGACAGGCTCGCTCCACGGACCTTTCACATCCTTTGCCTTGGTCATGAACGCGCCTTGGTCGGGGTCGCCCCAAAAGATGTAGAAGAATCCGTCGTGATGGCGGATGCTTGGTGCCCACACACGATTTCCGTGCTCTGGCTTCACGTCATCATAAGGATACAATGCGTTAGGAACTGCTGCTCCGGCAAACTCCCAGTTAACCATGTCCTTAGAGTGCAGAATCTGCAATCCCGGAATGCAGTTGAAACTCGAGGATGTCATGTAATAATCCTCTCCAACGCGGATGACGTCGGGGTCGGAATAGTCGGCATACAGCACCGGATTCTTGTAAGTGCCGTCGCCTTGGTCTGACACCCAGACTTTAGATTTGTAGTTAGTCTGTGCCTGCATCGAAAGCATGCACATTGCGGCAATGACGCCGCTCAGAATTTTACGTTTCATTTAAATTTTATAGTATAATTAGTAGTGTTTCGCTCTTCTTCGCGCTTTAGCTGAGCCCACTCCTTAACGTGGCTGAACCACTCTTTGTTTGTCTTCCAGCCATTCTCCTCCTTCTGGTTGCAGAAGGTGATGTAGTAGTGAATCTCGTTGTCGCCGTCGTTTCCGATGTTAAACAGGTAGTTTCCGCCGTCCTCGCGGCTGTCTTTAATGTAGTATGATGGAACGTAGATGCCCAGACCTACGGTCTCGAAAATCTTCTTGCCCTTCTCTGGCTGGTTTGTTCCCCAGCTTCCGGCGATGCCCTTCTTGCCGTCGAGGAATCCGCTGATATCGGTTTCCAACTTCTGAACGCCTGTGCAGAATGTCTCGTTTGCGAGTTTGTCCTCGAAGTGAACTTCAACCTTAACGTCTCTGTGTCCAGCCCAAAGAGTGTAGTACTGAGTCATGGTGAGGAAGTGATTGTCGTAGAACCAGTCGTAGTCCTTAACCTCGATTATCGTGCGCACAGGACCAGCTGCGCGAAGGCTCTCCTGACGAGTCTTTACAGAATCGACATACAGAGGCTCTTTCTTGTCGGCATCCCATCCGCGGAACGAGCCGAGGCTCACCGTCTTTCCAGCCCACAGAACATCGGCTCCGTATCCCTCGGCAAGTTGTGCGTCGGTTGTGTGGAATCGGGTTGTAGGCAACTCGATGCGCTGCTTAATCTTTCCGTAGAGGTCGAGACTCTGACGGTTGTCGAAGTAGATTCTGTAGCCAACAAGTTCAGACTCGAACACAGGACCGTGAAGGAATACCGCGTCGTAATAAGGACGTGTAATCTTTGTTCCCGGAGCAGAAAGCGTTGTGATGGTTGGAATGCGTTTGTTCTTGTCGTTAAGAATCATGTCGCCGTAAACTCTCGACTTGTACTTCTTGTCAGAAGGAAGGTTGCAGAGAGTTACGTCGAGTTTAGCCGACGATTTTCCCTTCATGTCGAGAACGAGGGCAAGCTCGTCGTTGTGTCCGTCGCCGTCGAAGTCGTCGAGCTGCGAAGGAATCTCCTCGCCGTTGAGCTTAACCACGGCAGAGCGCACTCTGAAATCAGCCTTGAAATCGTTGATTTTTATAGTTACAGGCATGTCTTTGTAGTCATGTTTCAGTGCGTTGTTAACAGTTACCTCGTACGATTTTGTAACTTTATTTTGTGCTGCTGCCCAGTTTGCCGAAAGAAACAGCAAGGCGATAATACTTGTAAATTTCATTTTTCGTTGTAAATTAGTAAATTAAAAATGTTTTCGGCAAAGATAATAAAAAATCGGGAGTATGGGTAATAAAAAAAGTTCCACATCTTCACAGATCTGGAACTTTTTTAGAATTTGTAGTTGTTTTCCTGCTTTCACAAGCATTCGACAAGCTTATATCAAATTCTAACCTTAAATAAATATTATGAAAAAGAACTTTTTACTTCGGGCGCAAAGTTATATAAAAAAAAACAAAATTCATAATTTTATAGGCTTTTTTCACAAATTTTAATATTTTTTTACAATTAGATTTGCTCGTTATCTTCTTTTATGTATATTTGCTATGTGTTTTTAAGGTTTTAATTTAAGGTGTAATAATGAAGTATCTGTTCTACTTGGTTGTCGCCACATTGTTGTTTTCATGTTCGGGCAAGTCGCGCTATGGCGTTGACGGTGTGGAAGATGTGACCATAAAGATAGACAGATACGACAGAACTCTTAAAGACTATGTCGACGTGAACAGCTATTCATCATGGACTTCGCTGTCGACAAATTACTCAGACGCTACCAGATTGCTCATAGAAGAAGTTCTTTCGATTGGTTATATTGAAGATGCCGATATTAGTACGAAGTTGCGCGATTTCTACCTCGACCCAGTTTCGCGAAAGCTGATGGACGACGCATCGCGCAAGTTCGTAAACATGAGCAAGTACGAAGAGTCCCTCTCGCAGGCATTCACGGCTATGAAGGGATATGTGCCTAACATCAGAATTCCGCATGTTTACACTCAGATTTCAGGACTGAACCAGTCTATCGTAGTTTGCGATACGCTTCTTGGCATCAGCCTCGACAAGTATATGGGTGTGAACTACGACTTGTACAAAACGTATTTCTACAACTATCAGATTCGTTCGTTCGCACCAGACCGAATGGTTCCCGACTGCGTTTACTACTACCTGTGCGCCAACTATCCGTTGTCTGAGCGCAAGGACAAGTTCTATCAGGTAATGCTTTACGAGGGCAAGATGCATTGGATTACTTCGCACATCGTGCAGAACGCAAAGTTCGAGAAGGCTGTTGGATATTCTGAAACGAATCTGAAGTGGCTAAGCAAGAATACCGATGCGGTATGGAGCAAGATTCAGACGCTGCTCTATTCCGACGACCCAACGACTATCAGAAACTACATGGAACCGGCTCCGTGTAATGCCGACTTTGGCGAAGGCTCGCCAAACATGCTTGGCGTGTGGTTTGGCATACATATCATAGATGCGTACATGAGCAACCATCCCGACGTAACAATCGGCGACTTGCTCAGAGAGAATGACTACGGAAAGATTTTGCGCGAAACTGGTTCGGATTTTTAGTTATTACAGATGGAAACAGCTTTGTATCTGTTGCCCGTAACGCTGGGCGACACCGAAATAGATAATGTTCTGCCTTCGTATAACCGCGATATAATAAGGCAGATAAAGTTCTTTATTGTCGAGAACGTGCGTTCGGCACGCCGATTTCTGAAGAAGGTTGACCGAGACATAAACATCGATGAACTTACATTCTATCTGATGGACAAGCATACCGATGCCGCCAAGATGGCTTCGTATCTGAAACCGCTCGAAGAGGGTAGTGCCATGGGCGTTATCTCAGAGGCTGGATGCCCTGCCGTTGCCGACCCGGGAGCCGACGTGGTGGCTGTGGCTCAGCGAAAGAATCTGCGCGTAATTCCGATGGTCGGTCCGTCGTCGATAATAATGAGCGTGATGGGCTCGGGCTTCAACGGACAGAGTTTCGCCTTTAACGGCTATCTGCCAATAGAGCCATCGGAGCGTACAAAACGCATAAAGCAGCTCGAAACGCGCGCCTATACCGAAGACCAAACGCAGCTCTTCATCGAGACGCCTTATCGCAACCACAAGATGCTCGAGGAGCTTCTGCGTACCTGCAAGCCTTCGACGCGCCTGTGCATAGCCTCTGGCATCACCTGCGCCGAGGAATACATCCACACGCACACCATTGCCGAGTGGAAGAAGATTAAGCTGCACGATTTGAGCAAGATTCCAACGATATTCTTGATATACAAAGGATAATCAATCTTAGAAAATGAAAATCGGCAAACTCTGGAATTTTCCGCTGAGTTTGCCGATTTTTCATTTCATTATTTCATCAAGTTCTTGACGAAGAAATTTTCTAT
>JBGUGY010000368.1:0-4675 GCA_045111775.1 Bacteroidaceae bacterium
TGGATAGCGTTTGTAGAAATACTCGAACGTTGCAAGGTCGTTGTCCTGAATGTGCGTATGTCCGCCACTTGCCGGCTGGCAGGTGAACCACACGCCGTTGTTCTGGCACACCGATGCCCACGACTTGTAGGTTCTGATGGCACTCTGCGGGCGTGTATAGACGTTACGCTCAGTATCATAACTGCACGACATAGACAGATTCATACAGACATACGGCTTTATGTCGTCGGGAATAAGATTGATTATCTTCTGAGGATCAGCCTTGTTCCACACATCAATATGAACGAGCCACAAAGGATGCTCCGAATCGATAGGTCTGCGCTCTTGCGCCTGAGCGGAATTATCGCCCGTAAAATTCTGAAAACAGGCAATAATCACAGTTAAAAGAAATAAGATTCTGTTTATCTTCATTGTTATGTATTAAGATTTCGTTTGGTCGATTACTGTACGGCAAAAGTAGTTGTTTTAGCCGTCCGTCGTCTATACTTTTACACTTATTTTCCGAAATGTAACAAGCAACTACCAAAGGTGTATCACACATTAGTGTATTTTTGCTATTTTTGCATCACTAAACAAAATAATATTTATGATTGCCGACACAAAGAGACTAACACAAGAGGCTGTCGAACTGCTTCAGAATCTGATAAGAACAGAATCGATAAGCCGAAACGAGGACATCGCAGCCGACCTGCTGCAAAACTACATGCACAGCAAAAATCTGCCAACCCATCGCAGCGGAAACAACATCTGGACCATCGCGCCCGATTTTGACGAATCTCGCCAGACGATACTCCTTAACGCACACATCGACACCGTAAAGCCGTCAAGTTCGTACACCCGAAATCCGTTCGAGCCAACAATCGAAGACGACATTCTGTACGGTCTGGGCAGCAATGACGACGGCGGCGGACTGGTTTCTCTGCTTCAGGCTTTCAGAGTTCTGAAGGACCGAAAGCGCGACTACAACCTCGTCTATCTTGCATCGTGCGAGGAGGAAGTTTCGGGCAAAAACGGAATAGAAAGCGTTCTTCCGCTTCTTCCAAAGATTGATGTTGCCATTGTTGGCGAACCAACCGGAATGCAGCCTGCCGTTGCCGAAAAGGGTTTGATGGTACTTGATGTTACCGCCACCGGAAAGGCCGGACATGCGGCGCGTAACGAAGGCGAAAATGCCATCTACAAAGCCCTCGGATGGATTGAATGGTTCAGAGACTACAAGTTCAAAAAGGTTTCCGACCTTCTGGGTGCAAACAAAATGTCGGTAACGGTTATAAATGCCGGAACTCAGCACAATGTTGTGCCCGACAAATGCACGTTTGTAGTCGATGTACGCACCAACGAGCTCTACTCTAACCAAGAGGTTTTCGACATAATAAAATCGCACGTTCCCGGAGCCGAATATCGCTCAACAAGACTGAATTCATCACGCATAAGCACCAATCATCCGCTTATTCAGAAACTTGTAGGCATGGGCAAGAAGCCTTTCGGCTCGCCAACTCTCAGCGACCAAGCCTTGATGCGATTCCCGTCGTTCAAACTCGGACCGGGCGAATCATCGCGCTCGCACACCGCCGATGAATTCATAAAAATCAGCGAGATTGAAGATGCCATCAGCACTTATATCGAGTTGCTTGGCTGAGAAATCTGACATAAAAAAAAGAGCGGAAAGACAAGGCTCATCTTTCCGCTCTTTTTTTATTTTTTCTGCGAATGTTGCTGACGGTAAACCGATGGCGTAACCTCGAAATTCTGTCTGAACACTCGACTGAAGTAACTCATATCGTCGAAACCGCAGGCAAGCGAAACCTCGCCAATAGGCGTATTTGTCTCTGAAAGAAGCCTACAAGCCTTCTGCAATCGCAACTGCAATATGTAAACCGACGCGCTATAGCCCGTTATAGCCTTTATTCTTCGGTTCAGGGTCGATTTACTTGCACAAAGCATCGGCGCAATAGTGTCGAGCACCAACTGTCCCTTAAGCATCTGCTTATCCACAACCTCCTGAAGATTTTCCATAAACTTGGCATCTTCTTCCGAAACTACGCGAACGTTCTTTTCTTCCTCGGCAGTTGGGAACGGAGTTCCGTCGATTGGCGCATTCTCCTCGGCTGTTGTAGTCTGAACGTCGCTTCCAACGGTGTATGTTGGGGTTGATGTAGCAAGAGAAATCTGCAACTCCTTACGTCTCTTCTGCATCTGCGAGATAAGGCGTGAGACGATAGCCTGCAACTCATCGGCATTGAACGGCTTTGTAAGATATCCGTCGGCTCCGACCTCGAATCCTCGCACTCGGTCCTCGTCCGAACTACGAGCCGAAACTATTACGATTGGAACGCCGCCAAGCATCTCAGACTGGCGGATTACGCTACACAATTCGTAGCCATCCATTCCCGGCATCATAAGGTCGGTAAGAATAAGGTCTGGCAATTCTTTCTCGAGTTTGTGCAGAGCCTCGTAGCCGTCGCAGGCGCGCACCACTCTGTAATGCAGATGAAGCAGAAGCGTTATATAGTCTGCCACATCGTCGTTGTCCTCAACAATCATTACAAGCGGCAGGTCTGAGCCTGATGGTTCTGGCTGTGTCTTTGCCACGGCAACCTCGTTCTCTATGTTCAAGGCAGCCGCATCGATAGCAGAGCCGCTTACCGTATAGTTGTCGCCCACCGTCCAAGGCTTCGGTTCATTCTCGAGCGATGTCTGCTGCAAAGGCAGAACGATGCGCATCGTTGTTCCCGCTTCGCGATTGTAAGCATCGACCGTTCCGCCCATAAACTCAACCATTTGGCGAACGAAAGGCAATCCGATGCCCGTACTGCCCTGCTTGCGCTGCGTGCCGCCCTGATAGAATAGTTCGAAAACGTGAGGCAAGTCGACATCCGGAATTCCGCAACCAGTATCCGAAATTTCAAGAATCAGATTTGATTCGTGACGCTCCATCGAGAGCGTTATTGAGCCGAGCGCCGGCGTAAACTTAAACGAGTTTGAAAGCAGATTACGGATGATTCGGTCGATATATTCAGGAACGAAATCCATCTCAATGCGGTCCTCGCTCGATACTGCCTTGAGATCGATGTGCTTTACCTTGGCATAGTCGGCATAGCCAACAACTGCCATCTTTATGCACGAAATCACGTCGCCGCGCCTCCACTCTACCTGACCGTGACCAGCCATAAGTTTAGAGATGCTCAGGAGTTCGTTTACCAAATCGAGCAGTTTGTCGCCTTGTTTCTTTATCGAGTCGAGATAATGATAACGCATCTTCTCGTCCAAATCGGGCGTTTTTAGCTGGTCTGCCAAACCAATCATAACCGTAAGCGGAGTTCTGAACTCGTGCGTTATATTGGTAAGGAATGTTGTTCGCATGCTGTCGACCGAGCGCAGAGCCTCGAAACTCTTTGAACGTGCCTTCAGCGCGTAACTAACGGCAAAGATAACGACAAGCATCACAAACACCACGATGCATCCTAGCCAGATGAACATCATGTGCAGTTCCTGCCTGGTCTCGTACCTCAATTTTACAGCCTCTATGTTTCTTAAACTCTTCTCGTGTTCGTAGTTTATGCAAACATCTCTGATGTCGCCGTATCCCTTGCGGTTCATAATACTGTCGCGCATGGCATTTGCCATTTTGTAGTATTCGAGCGCATGCACGGCATCACCGTCTTTCTCCTTCAACCTTGCCTTTAGCGTGTATGTATCCTTCATCAGCTCGTAGGATTTCGTCATTTCAGCAAGTTCAAGACATCTGTCGGATACGGCATTCGCCTCTACCGAAGAGCCGTTCTCGACCAGAAGGTTGCCCAGCGAGAGAAGCGGCTGAATGGTGTGCCATACATCGCCGATGCCACGCATCATGTTTGCCGCCTTACGGTATTCCTCCATCGCCTCTTCATACTTCTTCTCCTTGGACAGCAAATCGCCGAAATGGACGTGACACAACGACTGTCCACGAAGATTGTTTATCTCGACATTCTTCTTCATGGACATTTCGTAGTACACCTTTGCCGAATCAAGCTGATTACGGTCAAAGAATACCGAACCAAGATTTGCGTAATTTATGGCAAGTCCAACGTCGCTCTTCATAGCCCTCTCGCCATTTAGCGAGCGACGGAAGTATTTCTCTGCCTCGTCAAGGTCGCCAAGCGAATAGAAAACATTTCCCAATCCATTTACGGCTGCCGTAAGATTCTTGTACATTGTTGCGCTGTCACTGTAAGCCTCGGCATACTGAAGAGCACTGTAATGCTGGTGCATCGCCTCTTCAAGCTGTCCGAGACGGCGCAAAGTCGTAGCAAGCTGATTATGGTCGTAAACGATGTTTAGCGAATCCTTTGCTTCTAACGAAAGTTCGAGTGCCTTATGCTGAAAATCTATTGCCTCGGCAAAACGCGAGTCCTCGCGCAAAGCCTTGCCTCTTACGCGCAGGTTCTCGGCCTTAGCCATGATTGAATCGCGCTGTGTCTTGCTTAGAGTATTCTTTGTAGCATTGGGAAACTCCCTACATCCTGTTATCAACAAAGATATAGAGAGCATCTTTATAAAGGTTAAACGCAAAAAAAACTTCATAGTTTCAATCCTTATTAAAAACAATGGTTTTGCAAATATAAGAAATTTTGTAAATAAAAAGGAGAGCCTGCTGTATTTGTTTAACTGAATTTTACGAATAGGTGTGAAT
>JBGUGY010000369.1:0-6840 GCA_045111775.1 Bacteroidaceae bacterium
ACGTCGCTAAGAGTCTCGAACTTCACGGTACCAGAATAATTAACACTAACCTTGCCCTCCTTACCTTTCTTAGTAGTGATAAGTACAACACCATTCGCACCACGCGAACCATAGATGGCTGTTGCAGAGGCATCCTTCAAGATATCGACAGACTCGATATCCGCAGGGTTAATGGCACTAAGATCGTTAGAAGTAATCATACCATCAACAACATACAACGGGTCTGGACTTGCAGAAAGAGAGCGTTCACCACGGATGGTAATTCCACCGACTTCACCCGGACGCTGGCTGTTGGTGATATCAACACCGGCAGCCCTACCCTGCATACCTTCGAGGGCGTTGCTTACAGGCATAGCCTTCAGTTCCTTCTCGCCTACGCGTGCCATAGATCCGGTTACATCGGTCTTACGCTGCACACCGTAACCAACGACTACAACCTCATCAAGGGCGCGGTCGTCTTCGACAAGAACAACTTGCATGTTCTGAGATACTTTCACAGTCTGGGTAATGTATCCAATGTAAGAGATTTCAAGCAAGTTGGTCTTGCGACACTTAATCATGAAGTCGCCGTTAAAATCACTGATAGTACCAACACTTGTACCCTTCACAAGGATATTAGCACCAATAATTGGGCTTCCCGAGTTGTCAACAACAGTTCCTTTAAAAACTGTTTCAGGTTCTTCTGCGCTCATGGCAGGAGCGGATTTTGCCGTTGCTTCCACATTAACGCCCGCAAATGCCGAGCAGAATAATGCCGCTAACAACAAATTTCCTTCACCAAAGGATTTTAGATTCATTTCTAATGTTTTAAAGGTTATTAAACTTCTCAAATATTAAACTCAACGCTTCTCTGTGTTTATTTCCAGATATATATAGGTTGAAGCAAAAGCTAAAACGATTATGATATCTAAGTGCAAATATAAAAATAGTTAATGAAATACAAGTAAAAAAATGTTCACTTTAAGTTTGTTTTTAGTAAAAAAGGCCTTATTCAGCAGGTTAAGTGCCAAATATACAACATAAAATAACATTTTTAAGACCCTTATATTTACCTAATTTTATTATCTTTGCAGCAACTATAAGATTTATAACAAATAAAAATAAGCTTTTATTATGGAACTTAAAAAGGTTATTCTTTGTGCAGTAGCGGGAATAGTTACAAGTGCATCGACTGCACTCGCACAGTTGCCATCGCAGAAGGAGATACTCGCTTCTGTAGAGAAAGTTAACGGCTACTTTATGAAGAAGTATCCCGACCCTACACTCCCTACATACGTCAAGAAGATGCGTCCGAGCAGCCTGTGGACTCGCGCCGTGTACTACGAGGGACTGATGGCTCTCTATTCAATCCAGCCAAGAGACGCATACTTTAAGTACACATACGACTGGGGCGAGCAGCACAAGTGGACTCCACGAAACGGCAACACTACAAAAGATGCCGACGACTACTGCTGTAGCCAGACTTACATCGACATGTACCGCCTTACTCACGACTGGAAGATGATTCAGAACGCCATTATCAACGCCGACATGATTGTAAACAATCCTGACGACAGCGACTGGTGGTGGATTGATGCAATACAGATGGGTATGCCGGTTCTTGCAAAGCTGGGCAAGACTCTGAACGAGCCTAAGTACTGGAACAAGATGTGGGACATGTATGCCTACACACGCAACAAGCAGGGCGAGGCTGGTATGTACAACGCCAAGGAAGGACTGTGGTGGAGAGACAAGGACTTCGACCCACCTTACAAAGAGCCTAACGGAAAGAACTGCTACTGGGCACGCGGAAACGGATGGGTTTATGCGGCACTTGTACGCGTTCTTGACGAGATTCCGGCAAACGAGCCTCACCGCAAGGACTACATAAACGACTTTGTGGCAATGAGCAAGGCTATCAAGGCATGCCAGCGCAGCGACGGCTATTGGAACGTAAGCATGCACGACGAGAGCAACTTCGGAGGAAAGGAAGTTTCAGGAACATCTCTATTTATATATGGTATGGCATACGGAATCAGAACAGGTATTCTCGACCGTGCAACGTATCTGCCAGTAATAGAGAAGGCTTGGAACAACATGGTTAAGGAGTGCATCCACCCAGACAACGGTATGCTGGGCTATGTTCAAGGCACAGGAAAAGAGCCTAAGGACGGACAGCCTGTGGGCTACAACAACTTCCCTGACTTTGAGGACTACGGCATAGGTTGCTTCCTGCTTGCCGGAACAGAGGTTTACAAACTAAAAAAATAACTTCAATAAAAAACAAAAGTCGCAGATTCATACATAACGGTTGTATGAATCTGTGATTATTTACGTGAGCTTGGGATAAGAAACTCCCTCTTCTTACATTAGGAAATGATTATCCGTAATGACGCTGAAAGCGTCACCTATCAGTAACTGCAGCATCCGTAGGATCTGCGGACAGAAATGAAACAAATATAATCGCCCCTGAAAGCGGTCGTCCGTTGCGAAAGATGTGACACTCTTTCAGAGTGCTTGTTGTTGATATTTTTTATTCCGCAGGTCGTTCCGACCTACTGTTACTAAGCGGAGACGCTTTCAGCGTCTATGACGAGTATAACACGCAGATAATCAATTCTGTGATGTTTTACAGAAACAACAAACTATGGTAAGAAGTGTATAATTTATCCCAAATTGGCGTATTATTTTCAAGAAATATGAAACGCATTTTTATATCAGCCATCATCCTGTGCACCATGATTCAGGCACAGGCACAAAGTTTTAACTTCGCCTTCGGACAGAAGAGCAAGACGGCTACGAACATAACAGTTGCCGACTCGTTCTCTGTTGAGAAAGGCTACGGATACGACTTCACCAACATTCCGCGAAAGGCTGCAACGCCGTTCTACTTCTCGGTAAACGTTCCCGACGGAAACTACAAGGTAACGGTTCGCCTCGGAAGCAAGAAGGCAAAGGCAAGCACATCGGTAAGAGCCGAATCGCGCCGTCTGTTCGTAGAGAACGTGGCAACAAAGAAAGGCGAATTCAAGGAATTCTCTTTCGTGGTGAACAAGCGCGACACGAAGATTTCGGACGGAAGCGTGGTTAAGATAAAGGCTCGCGAGAAGAACAAGCTGAACTGGGACGACAAACTGACAATCGAGTTCAACGGCGACGCTCCGGCAGTTTCGGAAATGAAGATTGAACGCATAGACAACGTTCCGACAGTCTACCTTATAGGAAACTCTACCGTGGTTGACCAAGACTTTGAGCCATGGGCAAGCTGGGGACAGATGATTACACGATGGTTCGACGACGGAATAAGTTTTGCAAACTACGCAGAGAGCGGCGAGAGAGCATCGTCGTTCATCGGGGCAAACAGATTCAAGAAGATTCATTCGCTTCTGAAAAAGGGCGACTATGTCTTCATCGAATTCGGACACAACGACCAGAAGGAGAAAGGTCCGGGCAAGGGAGCATACTACAACTTCAGCACACATCTGAAAGAGATGACCGACATGGCGCGCGCAAAGGGTGCAACGGTAATCTTCGTAACTCCAACACAGCGTCGCAGCTTCGACAAGAACGGAAAGATAAAGGAGACTCACGGCGACTATCCTGACGCAATGCGAGCAGTTGCAAAGCGCGAGAATGTTCAGGTTATAGAGCTGCACGACATGACACGCACATTCTACGAGACAATGGGCGTGGAGAACTCGAAAAAGGCATTCGTGCACTACAAGAAAGGCTCGTTCCCGGGCATGGACAAGGATATGGAGGACAACACGCACTTCAACCCTTACGGCGCGTACGAGCTGGCAAAATGTATTATCGAGGGCATGAAGCAGCTCAATCTGCCGCTGCTGAAGAATCTGCGCGAGGATTACAAGCCGTTCAATCCGGCACAGCCAGATGATGTTTCGACCTTCAAATGGAACAACAGTCCGTTTATCGACGTTCAGAAGCCTGACGGAAACTAAAATCACATTAAAACAAACTTTATGAACATCAAACATTTATCAATATTCGCCCTGTCGTTTATCAGCCTGCAAGCTCAGGCTCAGTCGTGGCCAAAGGCTCTGCCCGAGGCTAAGCCGGCTGCACGCTGGTGGTGGCTGGGCAGCGCAGTAGACAAGGAGAATCTGCGCTACAACATCGACCTCTATTCAAAAGCAGGAATAGGCGGTCTGGAAATTACGCCAATCTACGGTGTCAAGAACAACGACGCCAACAACATTCCGTATCTGTCGGCAAAATGGATGGATATGCTGAAGGAAACGCAGTCAATAGGCAAAAATGACGGCGTTGAGATTGACATGGCAACAGGAACGGGCTGGCCTTTCGGAGGCCCTGAAGTGAAGTTGGAACAAGCCGCCACGAGGGCAATATTCCAGCAGTACAGCGTGGACGGCGGAAAGAACGTATCGCTCGACATCACAATTCAGAACAAGAAGCAGGAGAAAGGCGCGTATCTGAGCCGCGTGATGGCTTATCAGAAAGGCAAGAGCCTGAACATCACGGCGCAGGCAAAGGACGGCAAACTTAGTTGGAATGCTCCTGCCGGAAAGTGGGACATCGTGGTTCTGTATGTCGGAAAAACACGACAGATGGTAAAAAGAGCCGCTCCGGGTGGCGAAGGATACGTTATCGACCACTTTAACAAGAGTTCGGTAGACAGCTATCTGGCGCGGTTCGACAAGGCTTTCAAGGAGAACGGCACGGCATATCCGCACACGTTCTTCAACGACTCGTACGAGGTTTACGGAGCAGACTGGACTCCTGCCCTGCTCGATGAGTTTGCAAAGCGACGCGGCTACAAGCTCGAAGACTACTTCCTTGAATTTCTGGACGAAAAGAGAAACGACATAACTTGCCGAATCGTTGCCGACTATCGCGAGACGCTCGGCGAACTTCTGCTCACTAACTTTACAAAGACGTGGACAGACTGGGCACATAAGAACGGCGCGATAACACGAAATCAGGCGCACGGCTCGCCAGCCAACCTTATCGACCTCTACGCATCGGTAGACATTCCGGAGTGCGAGGGATTCGGTCTTTCGCAGTTCCACATAAAGGGCTTGCGCGAAGACTCGCTCAAGAAGCAGAACGACTCAGACTTGTCGATGCTGAAATATGCATCGTCGGGAGCACACATCTCGGGCAAGCAGTTCACCTCTTCCGAGACCTTCACATGGCTTACAGAGCACTTCCGCACATCGCTAAGCCAATGTAAGCCAGACATCGACCTGATGTTTGTTTCGGGCGTGAACCATGTGTTCTTCCACGGCATCTGCTACTCTCCAAAGCAGGACGAGTGGCCGGGCTGGAAATTCTACGCATCGGTTGATATGTCGCCGACAAACACAATCTGGCGCGACGCTCCTTACTTCTTCGACTACATAACCCGATGCCAGTCGTTCCTTCAGTGGGGCAAGCCCGACAATGACTTCCTCGTTTATCTGCCTGTCTACGACATGTGGAACGAGCAGAGCGGCAGACTTCTGATGTTCGACATTCATCACATGAAGGACCGCGCGCCACGCTTCATCGAGTCGGTAAACAAGATAATAAACAGCGGATACGACGTTGATTACATCAGCGACAACTTCATCCGCTCACTTCAGTACAAGAATCAGTCGCTCGTGACTAAGGGCGGCGCGGCATACAAGGCGATAGTAATTCCTGCGGTTCATCTTATGCCGACTGACATTCTGCAAAAGCTTGTAAATCTGGCAAAGCAAGGCGCAACGGTGGTATTCCTCGACAACTACCCTACCGATGTTCCGGGCTACGGAAATCTGGAGAAGCGTCGCGCGGCATTCAAGAAGATTAAGGCGATGTTGCCTGATGTATCAGAGGGCGAAAACAGATTTGGCAAAGGCAGAATAATCATCGGCTCGGACTATCCGAAGACGCTGAAACTCTGCAACATCGCTCCAGAGGAGATGCGCACGGTAAACGGTCTGCATTGCATTCGCCGAAGCAACGCAACAGGCAGCCACTACTTCATTTCGTCTTTGCAGAAGAATGGCGTGGATGGCTGGGTAACACTTGGAAAGAAGGCTGAGGAGGCGTGTCTGTTCAACCCGATGACGGGCGAAAGCGGAAAGGCTCAGGTGCGCGAGAAGGACGGCAAGACGCAGGTTTATCTTCAGCTTCACAGCGGCGAGAGCATGATTCTTCAGACATTCGACAAGCCATCGTCTGTATCGCTTGCCAACTGGAATTACCAGACCGACGGAGCAGTGAGCATCAGCCTCGACCACGGCTGGAAGCTGTCATTCGTCGAGAGCGTACCTTCAATCTCTGGCACATTCGACATTGACGAGCCTAAATCGTGGACAGAACTCGACAATGCCGATGCCAAGACGAACATGGGCACAGGAAAGTACTCTATCTCGTTCGAAATGCCTGAAATAAAGGCTGACGACTGGGTTCTGGACCTTGGCGACGTTCGCGAGAGCGCGAGGGTTAAGGTGAACGGCAACGACGCGGGCTGCGCATGGGCTGTTCCTTACCGTCTGAACGTGGGCAAGTACCTGAAGAGTGGCTCGAATACTATCGAGATTGAGGTGACGAATCTGCCAGCCAACCGCATTGCACAACTCGACCGCGAGGGCAAGGAATGGCGCAAATTCAACGAAATTAACGTCGTAGACCTCAAATACTCTCGCAAGAAATATGACTACTGGCAACCAGTTCCTTCGGGCCTAAATGGCACGGTTAAACTGATTCCGGTTAGGAAGAAGTAATTATTACATAAACATAATAAAAAACGTCTGCCACTTTTTTCCGAAGTGGCAGACGTTTTTATCTATAAATTATGCGAATTCGGGATAAATTATTCATCCCAAATCGGTCATTAGAAATTTTGCCTTA
>JBGUGY010000370.1:0-6840 GCA_045111775.1 Bacteroidaceae bacterium
GACCAATACCCGGACCACTGGCTGCCAACAGATGGGCTTCGTGCTTCAGTCTGACAACTCTCATAGCCGGTTTCTTGTACGACTTGACTGACTTCTCAAAAAACTTCTTTTCATTAAACTTTTTTTCCATAATATCCTATGTTTAATTGTTAATAAAATATGTTTCATAAATTAGAAATATGCTCCTTCAAAATCTACATAATCCACTGGTAAGCGGAGCAGACATTCTTGTGTTTCGTTATCTCTTGCCTCGACAGCATCGCCTTTGCGAAAACATCCCGAAAGCAGAAAGCAAGACGTTAATAATATCGATATAGCCAAACGTTTTCGGAAGCGAATATATATATATATATATATTTAATTATCAAACCTTTTCAAGATTTTTTTTGAAAGTTTTTTCGCAAACATGGAAAAATATCCAACATACAATATATTTTAATCAAAAAAGAATTTCTTCACGGCGAATTTTCACATTTGTCTATACGCGGATTATTCCGAGCAAAACAAACTGAATATCGAAAAGAAAAAATCGGGCAGCAATCCCCAATGCAGGAAAGCCGCTCGACTGTTTTCCGAAATAAAAATCGGATTCTATATAATTGAAGTAGTTTCTTATTTTCCGGCAATAAGCCTATACGAAATTACATCACGACTCTTGACCACAAGTTTGCGGTCTGCCTTGTTTTTGAGCGATGTCTTGCCCTCGGGCTTATGAGTCCAAAGATTGTAGACCTTGTAGACTTTCATGCTGAAATCGGTGCTTAGTTTGCTAACTTCCTTGTCGGTAAGATTGAAATCCTGCCAGTTTAACTGATAAGAGATGTCGCTGCGCGTTGGGTTGAGGATTGTGAAAGCCCAGTCGCCGCCAGCCAGCGGCTTGAACCAGAATTGGAGTCCGTCGCGGTCGCAATAGTGCAATCCCTGAACGCCGAGCGTGTCTTGGTCTACGGCAATCATATCCTTGTTAAGGATGATGTTGCGCGTTGCCTCGCTCATGGAGCGCAGGTCGTTACCCAGAATCAGCGGACTTGCCATCATGCACCACATTGTAAAGTGCGCACGGTCTTCGTTCTCGGTCATGCCATTGCCAACCTCAAGCATGTCTGGGTCGTTCCAGTAGCCCTTTCCGGCATACTGGCGCAGCGTGTCGTTATACTGAATGCATTGCATAACGCCAAACTGAGTGTAGCCGGGGAACACGCGCAGAGAGTCGAAATTGCACCAGATGTCGGGCGTTGTGCGCCACGAATGACCAATCTCGCGCGCCCATCGCCAAGGACGGCTGTTTCCCCACTCGCACCTGCTAAGAAAGATTGGGCGTCCGGCAAATCTGAGCGCATCGCTTATAAGCTGATATGCTCCGCGAGGGTTTACGTTCTCGGTGTTGCACCAGTCGTACTTCAGATAGTCGACGCCCCAACGGGCATACTGTATGGCATCCTGATACTCGTGTCCGAGCGAGCCAGGCATATTGGCGCAAGTGTTCGTTCCGGCATCGCTGTATATTCCGAGCTTCAGGCCCTTGGAATGAACATAGTCTGCCACCGCCTTCATTCCGTTGGGAAACTTCTTCGGGTCGGCCTGAATGAATCCGTTTTCGTCGCGCTGCCCGTGCCAGCAATCGTCAATGTTGATGTAGGTGTAGCCTGCATCGCGCAAGCCGCTCTCAGCCATAACATCGGCAATACCTTTTATAATTTCTTCGGAGATGTTGCCCTGAAACTTGTTCCATGTGCTCCATCCCATCTGCGGCTTGTCAGCCAGTTTTTCCCACTTCTGCGCCATTGCAGGCATTGTCGCAAGGGCGATGAATGTGCCCACCAAGGCTATTTTTCTGATGATTCTCATGATATTTGTTTATTTTGAATTTACGATGATGTTCGCCGATTTCAGTCCGTCGGAACTGCAACCGAGGGTGATTGCTGAAGGCGTTTCCGCACCCTGCACCAGAATCTGAGCCAAGCCGTTGAATGCCGGAATGCTGAACGATTTGCAGTCCTTCTCCTTCGGATGGTCGGCTCCGAGATACATCGGGTCGCCATTGCCGACACCCAAGATACGCGCATCACCGTTCAGACTGAAATTCAGCATCGGACAGGCATCGGGTACTATTCTGCCTTTGGCATCTTGCACCTCGACGGTTATTACAGCCAAGTCTCTGCCATCTGCCGTAATCGTCGGGCGGTCGGACTTCAGCACAATCTTCGCTGCTGGCTTTGTGGTCTCTATGGTTTCGGTCGTGATGCGCTTGCCGTTCTTGTAGCCAACAGCCACCACGCGACCGGGCTGATAGACGGCCTTCCACTTCAGATGACCGTTTTTAGGCATTTTCTGTCTGCCAAGTTTCTTGCCGTTGACGGTGATTTCAACCTCGTCGCAGTTGCTGTAAGCCCAAAGTTCTATTTCCTCGCCCTCGTGCCCTTGCAAGTTCCAATGCGGAAAGATGTGAAGCGTAGGCTCGTCGGTCCACCACGATTTCAGATACCAAGCCTCATCTTTCCAAAATCCGCAGTAGTCGAGAATGCCGAATTCCGAGTCGGTTGCAGGATAAGAGAGCGGATTAGGCTCGCCACGATAGTCGAAGCCAGTCCAGTAGAACAGTCCTGCGCCCCACGGACGCTCGTCGTAGAACTTCCATCCGCGTTCTATCACGTTTTCAACCTCGTAAGTCCGTCCCGAACGATTGCAGCTGACCATTCTGCCCGGAAACTTGTCCGACTCGAAATAGCAGCCGCGAGTTCCGCAGCCAGTCGTCTCCTCCGTTCCGACAATACGCCACGACGGATTCGCCTTCTTGCGATTATCAACATCGTTCTGCACAATGTAGTTGAATCCTACAACATCAAGCCCCTTTATCAGTTCCGTTCCGCCGGCGTTTGCCACGGTACTCGGGCGTGTTGGGTCGAAAAGCCGTGTGTACTCGCGCATAGCCTCAGCAAGACGAGTGCCCTGAATACAGTTCTCCAAGCCCCACTCCTCGTTTCCGTCGCTCCAGAGGATGACAGACGGATGGTTGCGGTCGCGCTTTATCATGCGTTCGAGCAGACGGAGATGCTCTTCGTTGATGCCCATAAGTCGGTTTTCGTCGATGACAAGAATACCCTCGCGGTCGCACACATCGAGCACAGCCGGAGTCATTGGGTTGTGCGATGCACGATAAGCGTTGCAACCGAATTTCTTCAGTTGCTTTATGCGCCATGCCTGCAAGGCATCAGGAATTGCCGAGCCAACGCCGGCATGGTCTTGATGCATGTTCACGCCCTTGAGTTTCAGCTGTTTGCCGTTAAGGAGAAAGCCTTTTTCGGCATCGAAGGCGATGTCACGAACGCCCGTCGTAGTAAGATACTCATCAACCACCTTACCATCTTGCAGAATGGTTGTTTCGACCTTGTATAGATAAGGGTCGGTAGTGCTCCACAGATGCGGCTGGCTAACAGAAAGGCTCTGTTTGCAGGCTGATGTCTGCTTTGCTTTCAGACTGAGCGACGATGGTTCGCTTTTTGCCACCTCGTTGCCATCGGCATCGAGCAGACGCTGGCGCACTTCGCATCGGGCAGCCTTCAAACCGCCATTGAAGACTTCGGTTTCGACCGTCAGGGTAGCCTCGGAATAAGGCTGCTGAAGAGTTGCGTAGACGAATGTTCCGAAAGGCGCAACGCTGACCTCGGCTGACTTGTCGAGCCACACATCGCGGTAGATTCCTGCACCCTCGTAAAACCAGCCTTCCTCGAGCGAGGCATCGGCACGGACGCAGATGAGATTGTCGCCGCCATAATTAACGTACGGCGTTATGTCGCAAACCTGAGTGGCATATCCGCTCGGCTCTGTGCCCATGTAAAAGCCGTTGAACCACACCTGCGAATTGCGGAAAATGCCGTCGAAACGGAGCACGAGACGCTTGCCAAAATCGCTGTTGTCGATTTTGACGGTCTTTCTGTACCAGCCCACGCTCGTTTCGGGATACTTCCAGCCAACGGTCTTGTAGCCGTGCGAATGGCTTGCCTCCGAAGCGTATGGCAACACCGCAACCCAGTCGTGCGGAATCTGCACATCCTGCCACGCCGCATCGTCAAACTTCAGGATATAAGGACCTTGGTTGTGAATTGAATTCGCCTTTGTAAGGTAGTTGAAATATTCTGTTCCGCAGCCGAAATCCTTCTTGGGGTCGGCGGCGTTTCCGAAGGCAAACTTCCAGCCTTTGTCAAGACGGATTGTCTCGCGCGGAGTTTTCTGCGCCTGCATCAATCCAACGTTAGCCAAAAGCGCAAATATCAATAAAAATCTTAGTTTCATTTATTTGTATAAAGGTTTTGTAGATGAAAGTTGCACACGCCGCGACTGAATCTGCCCGACCGTGCGCAACTTCGTTTTAATCAAAAACATCTATTCTGCTTCGAGCACGAGAACACGGCTCGACCAACTTGTATTCTTGTGATAGTCAACATTATGCTTGTACGGTATCTCAAGTCCGTTGCTCATCAGATATGCTCCGCTGAACGATTTACCCTCGAATGCCAAAGGCTCGTTGTCTATTCTGTTCAGTTCGTGAACCTTGTACATTCGCGAAGGGTCAAGACCAGCCATCTGCACGCGCGGCAGGTGCTCGTTCATCATGTGAACAATCTTGTACCAGAAGAACACCGCCTTGTCTTTCTTCTCGGTTACATACATCAGCGAAGCCACGTTCTTGTTGTCGTAAGGCGAAACAAGACGGTACAAATCGCCAAACTGCACAACGGGACGTATTGTCTTGTACTCGGCAATGGCATTTCGGCAGAGTTTCTTCTCCTCGTCGCTCAGATTCTTAGGCTGAAGTTCCATGCCGAGACGGCCGGTCATCGCCACATCTATTCTGTATTTAAGCGGAATGGTTCTGAATGTCTGATGCGACGGTGAGTTGCCGATGTGCTGTCCCATAGCGATTGACGGGAAGAAGTACGATGTGCCCCATTGCATGAAGATTCGCTGAAGCGCGTCGGTGTTGTCGCTCACCCAGAACTCGTCGAAATAAGGCATCAAGCCCCAGTTTACACGACCGCCGCCGCTCGAGCAGTTCTGAATGGTGAGGTCGGGATACTTGGCGCGTATTCTCTTGCAAGTCTTCTCCAAACCACGGATATACTCTATGAACAAATGACTCTGATTATCCTTGCTAAGATAGTTTGAGCCGTGGTTTACGATGCTCATGTTTGCATCCCATTTTATGTAGCTGATGCGCGGATTCTCTGTCATCAAATCATCAACGACCTTGAATACAAAGTCCTGAACCACAGGGTTCGACATGTCCAGAACGAGCTGTGTTCCGCCTCGTCCGCATGTTGCCTCTCGTCCCGGAGCCTTTATAATCCAGTCGGGATGCTTCTCGTATAGCTCGCTCTTGTTGTTGGTCATCTCTGGCTCAATCCAGATGCCAAACGAGATGCCGTTTTTGTCGGCACACTTAACCAGATTACCGATGCCGTTTGGAAGTTTGCGCTTGTCTACAACCCAGTCGCCAAGGCTCGAATTATCTATGTTTCGCGGATATTTGTCGCCAAACCAGCCATCGTCCATAACGAAGAGTTCGCCACCCATTCCGGCAATATCGCCCATCATCTGGTCCATGCCCTCCTCGTTTATGTTGAAGTAGACGCCCTCCCAACTGTTAAGCAAGATGCGGCGTTCCTTGTCACCGTGAGCCAGCCTGTACTTTCTGCCCCACTTGTGGAAGTTTCGGCTCGCACCACTCAATCCTTCTTCAGAATAAGTAAGGGCCAAAGCTGGAGTTGTGAAGACCTCGCCCTTCTTCAGATGGTAGGTCGAGTTTTCCTCGTTTATTCCAGCAAAGAAGCGGTGATACTCGCCGTCGCCGGTATCGACATACAGCTTGTATGCGCCGGGATAGCAGAGAGCCGCGCCGATTACCCTTCCCCGTGTTTCGTTCGGCTTTCCGTCGAGCGAGAACATCACCTCGGCATGAGCCAGATGAGCGTTCCGCACGGCATCCTTGTTCTTTATCATCTTAACGCCGGGCGTTAGAGGCTCTTGACAGAGGCGCGCCTCGTTTGCCCACGACCCGTAGAGCGACGAAATCCACACATCGCCGCGGCGGATAGGCAGCGAGCCCGAAAGGAACTTCTGCAAATCGACATTCTTCTTTTCCTGATGCGAAATTTCAGTCCACGTCTCAATCATATCAACGTTATCGTAAGCCTTGTAATACACGTTCACGAAGAACGGATAAACGCGGTCTTTCATCTTGATGACGGTAATTCTGGCATCGCCGTCCTTCTTCGTCTCGGTGCTCTGCACAGCCATCTGAAGGCTCATGTTGCCATCGGCATGGAGCACAGAAAGAGCGGCCTCGTCGGCTCCGTTCATACCATAAACGGGATATGCGGCAAACCTGTCCTTCGTGGTCTGCTCAACGGTCTTGGCATCGGCATCCGACAGTTTTGCGCCGTAGTAAATAACCTTCAGTTCGTCCGACTTATCGGCCTGAAGAAGAAGCGTTGTCTTTGGTGTTGAGATGTTTAGCACATCGGCAAAAGCCGATAACGACAGCATCAGCGCCACCGATAAAACTATTCTTTTTTTCATTTTTTATGATTTTAGAAAAAGGTATTGCAAAAATACTGACTAAACTTCTTTTTTCATACATAATATTTATTTGGTTTCGATACTTTTTAGTCAACTTGCTCTCCCTATCTTGGATGTACCTTCGATGTTCCATATAGCTTCCTTCTATCTTCCTTCTATCTTCCTTCTATCTTCCTTCTATCTTCCTTCTATCTTCCCTCTACCTTCCCTCTACCTTCTTCCTACCTTCTTCCTACCTTCTTCCTACCTTCTTCCTACCTT
>JBGUGY010000371.1:0-3163 GCA_045111775.1 Bacteroidaceae bacterium
GCTCTCTACACCATCGAGAAGTGGGGTCGCCGCACGCTCATTCTTATCGGCGCAAGCGGATTGGGGCTCATCTATCTCACGCTCGGAACGTGCTACTTCTTCGAGGTAAAGGGCTTTATGATGGTGGTAATGGTGGTAATGGCAATATCGGTATATGCCATGACACTCGGTCCTGTTACATGGACGCTTCTAGCAGAGATATTTCCTAACCGCATACGCGGCGTGGCTATGGCAACATGCACCTTCGCGCTGTGGGTGGGATGCTGCACGCTCACCTTCTCGTTCCCGTCGATGAACGCGGCACTTGGCAGCAGCGGCACATTCTGGATTTACAGCGGCATCTGCCTCTGCACCTTCATCTTCCTTCTGAAAAGATGTCCCGAAACAAAGGGGCAGAGTCTGGAAGAACTCGAAAACAAACTGATAAACAAATAATTAAGATACTATCATGGTAAAAGTCTGGAGAGATATTGTAACGATTCCTACATACGAGGTGGGAAAGCCCGAGAAGAATCCGATGTTCTTGGAAAAACGAGTCTATCAGGGTTCGAGCGGAGTGGTATATCCCTACCCCGTCATCGAGTGGATGAGCGACGAGAAGACCGACAAGGACTATCAGGCTATCTGGCTCGAAAACGAATACATAAAGGTGATGGTTCTGCCCGAGCTTGGCGGTCGCGTGCAGATGGCATACGACAAGATTAAGAAGCGTCATTTCATCTACTACAACCACGTTGTAAAACCGGCTCTCGTGGGCTTGGCTGGTCCGTGGATTAGCGGCGGCATCGAGTTCAACTGGCCTCAGCACCACCGCCCTACCACCTTCATGCCCGTAGATACCTGCATAGAAGAGGGCGACGACGGCAGCATAACGGTTTGGGTTAGCGAGATGGAGAAGATGTTCCATCAGAAGGGAATGGCTGGTTTTACGTTGCGTCCGGGCTGCGCCTATCTTGAGATAAAGGGAAGGCTATACAACCGCACCGACGTGCCTCAGACTTTCCTTTGGTGGGCGAATCCTGCCGTAGAAGTGAACGATGCCTACCAGAGCGTATTTCCGCCAGATATAAACGCGGTTTTCGACCACGGAAAGCGCGCCGTAAGCAGTTTCCCTATCGCCACCGGAACGTACTACAAGATGGACTATTCGGCTGGCGTTGACATTTCGAACTACAAGAATATCTATGTGCCAACATCGTACATGGGCGTAAACTCGCGCTTTAACTTCGAGGGCGGATACGAGAATGACACGCAGGCAGGAATGTTGCACGTTGCATCGCATCACTTCTCGCCGGGAAAGAAGCAATGGACATGGGGAAACGGCGATTTCGGTCGCGCGTGGGACAGAAATCTGACCGACGAGGTGACTGACAATGGAGAAAGTTCGGCTTCTGATGGCGATGAATTCGGCTTTTCTACCATAAAAGAGCAGCTCAGACCGGGATTCCGTCCTTACATCGAGCTGATGGCTGGCGTCTATACCGAAAATCAGCCGGACTTTGCATGGCTCATGCCTTACGAGGAGAAGACGTTCACGCAGTACTTTATGCCGTATCGCGAGCTGGGTGTTGTAAAAGAGGCTTCCAAAGACCTTATTTTCAACATAAACGAAGTTGATGGCGGAAAGGTTGAGTTCAAACTATTTGCAACAAACAAGCAGAACGTCAGTCTGATTCTGCGCAACGACAACGGCGATGTTAACTACGCAAAAGACGTCACGCTGTCGCCCGAGAATGTTCTTGTCGAGACAGTCGATGTTAAGGGCGCGAAATTCGGCGAGATTACGTTCGAGGCAGTAAAGACATTCGTCTACGGCAAGCGCACGGTTCTAAGCTGGCACGCCGAGGACGATGAGATTCGTCCTATCCCAGACAGCGCGGAGGCTGCCCTTCTGCCCGAGCAGATTAAGACTAACGCGCAGCTCTACCTCACCGGTCTGCACTTGGAGCAGTATCGCCACGCCACATGGCAGGCAACAGACTACTACGAGGAGGCTCTGCGCCGCGACCCTAACGACATCCGTTGTCTTAACGCGCTCGGACTGTGGAACATACGCAAGGGGCGTTTTGCCAAAGCCGAGGATTATCTGCGCAAGGCTGTCAGACTGTCGCAGAAGCGCAATCCTAACCCTTACGACGGCGAGCCGATATACAATCTCGCTCTCGCGCTGAAATATCAGGGCAAGACGGCTGAGGCTTACGAGCTGTTCTGGAAAGCCACTTGGAACAAGGCTTGGGCTGATGCTGGATACTTCGAGGCGGCAAAGATAAGCACGATGCAAGGCAGATTCGAGGACGCTCTCGACGAGGTGGACCGCTGTCTGAACAACAACTGGCACAACCACAAGGCGCGCGCGCTGAAGGCTGCCATCATGCGCAAACTCGGAAAGCATTCCGAAGCCATCAGTCTGATAGACGAATCGCTTGAATACGACAAGTTTAACTACGGATGCCGCTACGAGAAATATCTGTTAGAGAAAGACGATAAGGTTCTGGCAGAGATGAAGCAGATGATGCGCCGCTCGACTCAGAACTACGACGAAATAGCACTCGACTACTGCGCCGCTGGTCTGACAGACGAGGCGCGCGACATCTGGCACATCGCCATCGGCGAGGATGCCGTTTCGCCAATGACGTGGTACTATCTGTTCGCCTTCTGCGGCGAGACCGATGCGCTTACAAAAGCCGAGCAAGCCGACAGCGCATACTGTTTCCCAAACCGCGCCGAAGATGTCATCGCCCTCAACGCAGCCAAAAACAGTCAGCCGTTATCATCTGAAAAAAACAATTGTCAACTGTCAACAGTCAATTGTCAATTATCAAAAGAAGATTTTCAACTTTCAACTTTCAATTCTCAATTTTCAAGTCCTAATTGTCAACTGTCAATTGTCAATTGTCAATTATCCAAAGCACCTTACTACCTCGGTTGTCTCTACTACGCCGCGCGTCAGTACGACCTTGCCATCGAGAACTGGGAACAGTCGGCAAAAGCAAATCCCGACTTCCCTACCGTGTGGCGCAACCTCGCCCTTGCACGCTTCAACAAGCAGAACCGACAGCAAGAGGCGTTGGAATACATGGAGCGCGCCTTCCGTCTCAACGAGGACGACGAGCGCATCCTGATGGAGCTCGACCAGCTATACAAGCGTTTGCAGAAGCCGCAT
>JBGUGY010000372.1:0-4046 GCA_045111775.1 Bacteroidaceae bacterium
TTCGAGATGAGAAAAGAAAAAGAGAGTGAAAAAAACAGGCGCACACTCTCCCGTGCGCGCCTGTTGATAAAACATGAACAGTCTCTATGAATTAAAAATATTAATATCCAGGATTCTGATATGCAGCCTTTGCATCTGATGACAAAGACTTACCGCTTTCATCTGTCAGAGCATCGAGCAATCCCTGTGGGATTGGACGATAGTAATGTACCTTAGGGTTGAAAGTACCCTGACCGCGAACGCCGGCATCGTTAAATGCCTTGTGTCTTACCTCAAGCTGACGCTGGCGAGCCAAGTCTTCCCAACGTGTGTACTCACCTGTAAGCTCACGAGTACGTTCGTTAAGGATGAAGTTCATTACCTTCTGATATTCTTCGTCTCCCTTGAACATTTCGCCGCCCGTTGCTTTAAGTGCAGCGAAAATCTTATTATCGATTTCGGAATTAAGAATGTCGTTTACGTCTGTCAGAATCATCTTGTCCTTAGTAGACTCTGTAGTTACTTCCTCAATCTTGTTTGACTCGTAGTAAGTGTTAGCAGTTGTGTAGATAGCACCATCTGCGCTATAACCGCCACCCTTGCCTGCACAAGCTGTGTTGTTAACATAAGCAGCACCACCGTCAACATGGATTGAACGATCCTCGCCCTCGGCATATCCGGCACGCTCACGAAGCATGTTAACCATCTCAACAACCTTACTGTACTCTTTCTTACGAGCGTAAGCCTCTGCACACATCAATACGTCCTCGGCAGAACGTGCAACGATAGCGTCGCGAGTTCCAAACTGAGAAGAAATAGCGTTACGAGCACCATCGCGATGCTTACCATTTGCTACAAAGCGCTTCTTCTGAGCGTAGTTGCCATAATTTCCATGACCACTTACCCAATCCTGTTCCTCACCTGCAAAGTAGCGGACGAATGTGTGAGGAGCCTGCATTACGCCATTGCGTGTAACCTGACCCTCTGTACCAAGATTCTTGTATTCTGTGTCGCCAGCATCGTTTACGATATACTTAATACCAACTTCGCCACCAACAAATCTCTTGTCGCCAACACTTACGCCAGCAGGCAGATAAGCAGACTGTCCAGCCTCGTAAGTTGGAGCACCTTTCGTATCATTACATCCATAGCAAGTAATGAATGTCTTCCAGAAACGAGAGTCGTTTACACGGTCGTACACATCGAGTGTGTAATTTGTAGTACGCAAGTAGCAGAACTCACGGTCGCCCGAGATATCACGCTTTGTTCCAGCCATATCCTGATAAACGGCAGGGAATGCCAAGTGTGCCTGGTTTCCGAAACGTCCCTGTGTTGCCTCATCAAGAGTGAACTGGGCAGCCAAAACGACCTCAGAAACAGTTTCGTTAGCATCATCTGGCTTTGTAAAGTTCCACAATGCAGCGAAATCTGCGCATAGAGGATGAGCGGCAATAACTTCCTTTGTAAGCTTGATAACATCATTCAAGTCTGAAGCCACATAAGAAGAGTTCCAACCAGAATAAAGCTCACTTGCACGTGTAAGCTTTGCCTTTGCAAGGAAGTGCGCAGCAGCATACTTTGTTACTCTACCAGTAGCCTCTGGCTTTTCAGGCAACAAATTGTATGCCTCGGTAAAGTCGCTTATAATCTGTGCAAAGCACTCGTCTTCTGTATTTCTTGGGAAGTAAGTTTCCTTATCAGACACTGTTGACTTCAACTTCAAAGGCACAGCTCCGTATGTCTTAACAAGCTCAAAATAGCAGTATGCACGGAAGAAGTAAGCCTCTCCCAAACGTGTATTATAAGTATCCAAAGCCTTTGAATAATACAAAGGTATATTTTCAATGGCTCTGTTTGCAGCCTCAATACGGTTATACATATTGTCTGCCAAACCAGGAATGTAAGTTCCCTCTGTAGAGATAAGGGTTGAATAACCATTCATTGGAGCAACCTCGTTGTTTGCATCGGTATATTCGTCAACACCCATGTTGTACAATCCGTAGCCCCAGCTGTAATTAAACTTCCAGCCAAGTGTTGAATATGTACCTGTGATAAGGTCGTTTATACCAACTTCTGACTTATAGTACTCAAGAGTCTTTGCATTTATCTTCTCCTCATCAAGGAAGCTATCGCTACATCCTGTTGCGACAAACCCCATCGAAGCCAAGAACAAAGACGAGAATAAAATTCTATTTAGTTTCATAATCTTTTTTTCTTACTGATGTTAATAATTAGAATCCAACATTAAGACCGATAACGAAACCACGGATTGTTGTTGTAGAACCCAAGATTCTTGTATTGTTATCGTAGTTCATGAGGTCGGTATCCAACCAGTCGCACTTGCTGTAAAGAGTGCAAGGATTCATCAACTGAGCGTAAATCTTCAAGTTTGACAAACCTGTACCGTTAAGCTGCTTTGGTGACAAAGAGTAACCAAGAGATACGTTACGCAACTTGATGTAAGAACCGTCCTGATAGTTCATTACGCTCTGGTACTGATCCTGGCTCTCACCGTTGATACCTGGCTGATAGTACTCAGCATTCTCGTTATATCCAGGTACAAAGTAGTCAATCTTACGCTGCATGAAACGACCGTCGAGAGTAAGAGCACCCTGATTTACAGTGAATCCCCAACGAGAGAAAATAAAGAACGAGAGTTCCCAGTTCTTGTATGTAAAGGTATTGTTCCAACCGCCAGTCCATGACGGACGAACAGAACCTACAGACTTGCAACGGTCATCTGCGTCAATATCACCATCACCGTCCAAATCCTTAACCTTGATTTGTCCGACCTTACGGTTATAAGACTTTGCCTTATCTTCCTCAGCAGTCTTCCAGATACCATCATATACATAGTCTGGATATACCTTGATTTCCTCACCTACGAACCATCCATTAACCCAGTCTTCAGTTGCGCCATTTGCAAGTTCGGTGATTTCATTCTTATCAGTAGACCATGTAAGTGTGGAAATCCATCTGAAACCATGTCCTTGATAAGGTATTGCACTCAACTGTACATCAACACCCCAACCCTTGGTTGCTGCAACATTTGCCATTGTATTTGTGTAACCAGAAATTGAAGGAATCTTCATTACAGTAAGGATATCGTCTGTCTTATTTACATAGTAATCGATGCTACCGCTGATTCTGCTCTTAAGTACAGCAAAGTCAACACCAATGTTAGTCTGAGTTGTTCGCTCCCAACCTACATTTTGGTTGGCCATCTTGTTCGGAGTCTTTGCTGAAGCATCAGAACCAAGATAACCCAAAGCTGACTTTTCGCCCCAATGATAGTACAAAGTCTGAAGTTCACCCTTTGTTGAATATGTAGGAACAGCAGAAGAACCTGATGAACCATAACCAGCACGAAGTTTCAACTGGCTAACCCAGTCAACATCCTGCATAAACTCCTCCTGGTCGATACGCCAACCCAAGGCAACAGAACCGAAGTTATCCCACTTGTGACCGGCAGAAAGAACAGAAGAACCATCTCGACGGACTGAAGCAGTAAGCAAATACTTATCCATGAAAGAGTAATTCAGACGAGCCATATATGAAGCCATCTGAGATTCACTATAACCCGAACCAGCCGTCATGTTATCTGCTGGAGTTCCAAGGTTATACCAAAGTTCAGAATCTGAAGTCAATGCCGAGTTGCTCATAGACATTACATCATAATGATTCTTTGTTGCACTCTGCATCAAGGTAATGCCAATCTTGTGAACATCGGCAAATACCCTATCATAGTAAATAAGGTTATCGAGCACCCAGTTTCTGTCCTGGTAGCGAGCCCAACTACCCTTACGGCTAAAGTCAGAGTTGATAGAGCCGTACTTGTTCATTGTGCCAGCCTCATAATTGCGGAACTCAGGACCGAACTGAACGCGGTATCTCAAGCCTTCGAGAGGCTTCCACATCTTGCCGAAGTTTACATCAGCATAGAAAACACCTGAAACATTGAGTCTCTTGCGCTGATTTACGTTCAAATCAAGTTCATTGATTGGGTTGATGATATTTACATCGGCATTAGGATTTCGGATATATTCACCGTTTTCATCGTAAGGTAC
>JBGUGY010000373.1:0-2176 GCA_045111775.1 Bacteroidaceae bacterium
ACTCGCCGGCTTCGCCAATCTTGAGGGCACCAGAACCTAAAAGCAATACTTTCTTTATATTTTCTTGTTTCATCTTTCTGTTTTTAGCGGTTTTGAACTACTTGTTCAGCAAGTTTACAAAATCATCGAATAAGAACTCTGTGTCAACAGGGCCGCTGCAAGCCTCTGGGTGGAACTGAGCAGAGAACCAAGGATTCTTCTTGTGGCGGATTCCTTCGTTCGAACCGTCGTTCATGTTTACGAAGTATGGCTCCCAGTCTGCGCCGAGCGTATCAGAATCTACTGCATAGGCGTGATTCTGGCTGGTTATGAAACACTTCTCTGTTCCAACCATGCGGACTGGCTGGTTATGACTACGATGACCGTACTTGAGCTTGTAAATCTTTGCACCGGCAGCCTTAGAAAGCAGCTGGTTACCCATACAGATACCCATGCAAGGACGAACAACGGGGTTTGCAAGGAACTTACGGATGTGTACAACAGCATCCTCGCAAGTGTCAGGGTCGCCCGGACCGTTGGCAAGGAACAATCCGTCGAACTCAAGGTCGTTA
This sequence comes from Bacteroidaceae bacterium, assembly GCA_045111775.1. Lineage (GTDB taxonomy): Bacteria > Bacteroidota > Bacteroidia > Bacteroidales > Bacteroidaceae > Ga6A1. The sequence goes on from JBGUGY010000373.1 coordinate 552, forward strand.
AAGTCATAGTTCCAAGGAACACGAATTACCTCAACACCGCGGTTTATAAGGCATCTGATGATGTTGTTCTTCACGCCGCAGTCAACAAGTACAACCTTCTTTTCTGCACCTTCGTTGTACTTTACAATCTCCTTGCAGCTAACCTTGTCAACAAAGTTCACTCCGTTGTAGTCAGCCTGTGGAATATTGTTTGGCTCATCATCAAACACAATCTTACCCATCATTACACCGTGCTCACGCAAAACCTTTGTAAGTTCACGAGTATCGATTCCGGTGATGCCCGGCACCTGCTCGCGTTTAAGCCACTCTGCAAGACTCTCTACTGCGTTCCAGTGGCTGTACTCGGTGCTGTAGTCGCTCACGATTATGGCAGAAGCGTAAATCTTGTCGCTCTCCATAAAAGTTGCGAGTCCGTTCTTCTCTACAGAGAAAGGAGGCACGCCGTAGTTTCCAACCAAAGGATAAGTAAGTGTCATCAACTGGCCAGCATAAGAAGGGTCTGTCAAGCTCTCTGGATAACCCATCATCGCTGTGTTGAAGACAACCTCACCTGCTACTGGCTTTTCGTAGCCAAACGACTTTCCGTGAAACTTTGTCCCGTCGTCGAGGATTAGTGTTACATTTCTCATTACTTTGATTTATCTATATTCTTTTATTTTTGCTTATTGTAAATTTGCTCCACATAGTTTATGAAGGCTTGGTTCACCATTCTCACTCCGCCCGGCGTTGGATAGTCGCCGCTGAAGTACCAGTCGCCCGTGTGCTTTGGGCAGGCCTTGTGCAATCCGTCGATGGTCTGATAGACAATCTCGATGTCGCTCTTCACCTCCGGAGCCTTCAGCATCTCTACCATCTTGCGAGAGATGTCCTTGTCGGTAAACGGACCGTAGATTTCCTTAACATAGTTGACCATCTGCTCCTTAGGCAAGCCCACCTGAGCCTTGCACTTGTTGTAGACTTCGGTTATAAGGCTTTCTTGATGACGGTCTTTCAGAAGTTCGACAGCAGCCTTGAAGGCGATGAACTCGCTCATCTTGCTCATGTCGATACCGTAATAGTCAGGATAACGAATCTGCGGAGAAGACGAAACGATTACGATTTTCTTCGGATGCAGACGGTCGAGAATGCGGATGATACTCTCGCGGAGAGTTGTTCCGCGCACGATGCTGTCGTCAATCACCACCAGATTGTCGATTCCGGCACGAAGGCTACCGTATGTTATGTCGTAAACGTGCGCTGCAAGGTCGTTTCGGGTGTTGCCCTCGGCAATGAACGTACGCAGTTTGATATCCTTTATTGCCACCTTCTCGCCACGAACATAGCGGTTCATAATCTTCGCCAGTTCCTCGTGCGTAGGCTTGTGGTCGAGACTTTCAATCTCCTTTATCTTCTGCTCATTCATGTATTCCTTGAAGCCCTCAAGCATTCCGTAGTATGCTACCTCGGCTGTGTTTGGAATGAACGAGAAAACGGTATTGTCAACATCGCCGTCGATAGCCTCGAGAATTGGCTGCAGAAGCTGACGACCAAGAGCCTTGCGCTCCTTGTATATGTCGCGGTCGGAACCACGGCTGAAATAGATGCGCTCGAATGCGCATGGCTTCGGATTCTTAGGCTCGATAATC
>JBGUGY010000374.1:0-11112 GCA_045111775.1 Bacteroidaceae bacterium
CCTCCTCGTTGTGAGTCTCGACATAATACTTGAACTCGCTTGCCTGATGGTCGATAATCTTCTTCTCGGCAATCACCTTGTTCTGCAAGATATTAAGATATTTGCGAAGCTCCATGTTCAGTTTTGTAAGCGGGATGAGAGGACGGACAACCTGCATTGAGGTAACGACCCTTCCGTCGCAGAGGCTCCACGGCTGCGGACCGCTAACGAAGAAGCCAGTGGCATATCGGCCCACTACAGCCGAATCCTCAACAATCTGCATTCGTCCGAAGCCGTTCTTGCGGTCGAACGTACTGAAATACAGCGTGTCTACGCCCGGAACTTCGAGAGCGTAGCAACTTTTATTCTCAACAAGCACAGTAGCCTTTTCAGCCCTATCATCAGATACAGGCCAGAAACAGAATGCCGCACATCCACACACTATCAACAGGACGAATACGGGTATAACGATACCCCACCGCACCCTGTGCTGCGAGAGCCTGCTATCATTATAGCCGTAATGTTCGTACCATTTGCGTTTACGTCTGAACAAACCCATAGATAAGTAAATTATTTACATTGTGCAAACTTACAAAAAAAAATTATAAAAACAAAAAAGGCAGGAATAAATCCCTGCCTTTGTAGTATTTATAGTGTGTAAAGAATTACTCACCCTTCTCAAGCTGAGCCTTAAGAGCTGCAAGACCGTCGATATCACCAAGAGTTGTAGAAGCAGCCTTGTTCTGGATTGTAGCTGTCTCCTCCTTCTTAGTTGACTTCTTAGCTGCTGCAGCCTCCTTCTTTGCAGCACGAGCCTCAGCACGAGCAACATCCTCGTAGATACGGCTGTGTGAAAGAATGATACGCTTGCTCTCCTTGTTGAACTCGATTACCTTGAACTGAAGAGTCTCGCCAAGCTGAGCCTGTGAGCCGTCCTCCTTTACAAGGTGCTTAGGAGTAGCGAAGCCCTCAACACCCTGCTCCAAAGATACTACTGCACCCTTGTCAAGCATCTCGATGATCTTACCCTCGTGGATAGAATCAACAGTGAACTGACCCTCGAATGCATCCCATGGGTTGTCCTCAAGCTGCTTGTGGCCAAGGCTCAAGCGACGGTTCTCCTTGTCGATCTCAAGAACCTGAACCTCGATCTCTGCGCCAATCTGAGTAAACTCTGATGGGTGCTTGATCTTCTTAGTCCAAGAAAGGTCTGAGATGTGGATAAGACCGTCAACACCTTCCTCGATCTCAACGAATACACCGAAGTTAGTGAAGTTGCGAACCTTTGCAGTGTGCTTAGAACCTACAGGGTACTTAGCCTCGATGTTCTCCCATGGATCAGCCTTAAGCTGCTTGATACCAAGAGACATCTTGCGCTCCTCGCGGTCGAGTGTAAGGATAACTGCCTCTACCTCGTCGCCTACCTTCATGAAGTCCTGAGCTGAACGCAAGTGCTGGCTCCAAGACATCTCTGAAACGTGGATAAGACCTTCTACACCTGGAGCAATCTCGATGAATGCACCGTAGTCAGCCATAACGACAACCTTACCCTTAACCTTGTCACCAACCTTCAAGTTAGCGTCAAGAGCATCCCATGGATGTGGAGTAAGCTGCTTCAAGCCAAGAGCGATACGCTTCTTCTCGTCATCGAAGTCAAGGATAACGACGTTAAGCTTCTGATCCAACTCAACAACCTCCTTAGGATCGCTTACGCGGCCCCATGAAAGGTCTGTGATGTGGATAAGACCGTCTACGCCGCCAAGGTCGATGAATACGCCGTAGCTTGTGATATTCTTGACAGTACCCTCAAGAACCTGACCCTTCTCAAGGTGACTGATAATTTCCTTCTTCTGTGCCTCAAGCTCTGCCTCGATAAGAGCCTTGTGAGAAACAACGACATTCTTGAACTCCTGGTTGATCTTAACAACCTTGAATTCCATTGTCTTGCCAACGAAGATATCGTAGTCGCGGATCGGCTTAACGTCAATCTGTGAACCTGGCAAGAATGCCTCGATACCGAATACGTCAACAATCATACCGCCCTTAGTGCGGCACTTAACGTAACCCTTGATGATTTCCTCTGACTCAAGAGCTGTGTTGATACGATCCCATGCACGTGTTGCACGAGCCTTCTTGTGTGAAAGAATCAACTGACCCTTCTTGTCCTCCTGATTCTCGATGTAAACCTCAACAACGTCGCCAACCTTGATATCTGGGTTGTAACGGAACTCGTTCATCGGGATAACACCGTCTGACTTGTAACCGATGTTTACAACAACCTCGCGCTTGTTAAGGGCGATAACTGTACCGTCAACAACCTCGCGCTCGTTTACCTTGTTAAGTGTTCCTTCGTAAGCAGCTTCCTGAGATGCCTTCTCTGCGTTAGCAGCACCGTTCTCGTAAGAATCCCAGTCGAAATCTGCCAATGGAGCAATGTTCTTTAAATCTGACATAATAAATTGATAATAAATTAATTAATAAAGTTAGACATTATATTGTTATAAAATCTGGGCGCAAAAATACGACTTTTTTTTCGTCTGGCAAAGGTTTTTCGTCAGTTTTTTCGTTTAAAAGTCAAAGTATATGAGAGCGTTACTATATGTCAAAATGTAATCACTCCTTTCCACCCTTATATTTTATCCTGCAATATTTTTCAAAAGAAACTTTTGACACAACAAAATTAACAATTATCTTTGCAGCGCATTTCGTCGAGAAACATTTAGACATCGAAATACAATAACAAACATTAACATCCTAAAATAATGAGAAAATTTACTACTTTGGTCATTAGCTTCCTAACCTTTTCGACCAGCATCTTTGCGCAGAGCCACAAGTATTATGACACAAAACATGAAATTGGCATAACGATAGGTACTCTGGCATCTACACAAATCGGCTCAATGAACGACAGTCAGCTAACAGACATAAGCCCTTCTGCCGCAGCAATAAAAGCCGCCGGACTTGAATCATACGACACCAATAGTTATTCCCCTTATGGTCCAACCACATATCTGCCAAACATAAGCATTGAGTACTATTACCATGTTAACAAAGTTATAGGTATTGGCGGTTTCCTTGCTTTCAACGGAAACAAACGCGACATGCATTTGACATATCTGGACAAATACGAGGTGTGGCAAAGTAAAAAGACTGGCGTAGCAAGATTATACAACTTCAGCCTCACCCCGTCAATCAGGTTCGATTACCTGCGAAAGAAGAATTTCGGTATGTACGGAAAGACTGGCATAGGAGTAGGAATAATGTACGAAAGCCAGAAAGAGGACGTGAAAGAAGGTGTTGACTTTAACGATGCCACCCTTGTATTTATACCAAGTATAACATTGCTTGGCATGGAAGCAGGAAGTCCGAAATTGCGCGTATTCACAGAAATAGGCTTCAGCGACCAAGGAATACTGCTTCTCGGAGGCAAATACAGATTTTAAACAATTCACAATTGAAAGTTGAGAGTTGAAAGCAATTCACAATTCATAATTGACAATTCACAATGGACAATGGACAATTCACAATGGACAATGTTTTTTGTGAGTTGAGAATTGAAAAATATAAAACGAAAAAGGCAGGAGACAAGAATCACTCTTATCCCCTGCTCTTTTATTTTACACCGAATCTTCTGTCATGACGGTTACTTGCCCCAAAAGTAAGCCCTGCCGTCAGCGGTCAGTCATCCGTTTTCTTCATGGAGTTCGGATTAAGATACACCGCACTACTGTTTATTCCGCCATAAGAATCGGCGGCATCCTTCATTGCCTCACTGCCCTGATACTTGTCTAATATGCCCGAATCGACATACATAAACTGCGTTGAGACTCTTACGCCGCCAGTGCCATCCTCGCGCGAATGTACCCAGACGGCAGCCGCATCTGAAATCCCGTCGTTCATCGCCAAGCATCCATCCACTGACGAGAATCCAAGAGGAGACACAACATCCCAAAGCAGCATAGTGTCATGCGGGTCGAGCATAACCTTAAAACCGCTTACCTTGGCACGCGGTACTCCCGTAACCAAGTCTGTTGTCTGCCGTCCGTAAAAGAATGTCAGCTGGTCGCCAGCCTCATAATCGTCGTTGCACGCTATCAGCGCATTAGAAAAATCGGCGACGGTGGTAGTGGCAGAAATAGCCAGTCCGCCGAGCGAGATGTCGCTCACCAGCACATTGCCTTCACCATGTCGCATCGCCACCGAAGGCAGCGAGCCGCGTGTTATCTGGTACGGAGCAAGCACGCTACCGCCATTCAGCAGTACCTTCTTGCCGACATACACCTTCACGACATTCACGTTTGCCTGCATAAACGCATTGAAGTCGCTCATTCTGCCATTCAGTCCCTCAAAGCCTCTCTTCAGCGTCTGGTTGAACTGGCGGAATACCGCTGCCAGATTACCCCACTGGGCGCGCACTTGCATCTGTGCCTCCGAACGCTTTGGCACACAGTCCTTTGCCGGAGCTTCACACACTATCGTACCAGCCTTTGTACGACGATAGATAAACTGTCCAATTCTGCCACTCAACTGTGTGGCAACGCCTGTTACTTTTGCCATAGTTAAACCCTCCAAAAAAATTTTAAGTGGCTGCGAATGTCCGCAACCGTTATTCAACATTAAACTTTTATAATCAAACCAACAACCCACACGCGGTGTGTTGCCGGATTTGTTCTCACGCCAAAGAAAAGCAGCGCACTGCCGGGTTTATACTCCCGACAGAGACGCTACTCAAAGAACCCAATAGATAATACAGAAGGCAACCCGATTAAAAGGCTGCCTTCACTTGTATCTTATCCTACTTTTTTCAAATCAATAAGTTTCGGTACTATTTTTTTGTTACTATCCTAAAAAAAATTATTATAGCAAACGAATCCTCTCGATATAAGAAAAACTCTGTTTGTTATAAACAAAGAACGATACGTTTTTTTGTTTTCATCTAAAGGATTATTTATCTACTATACTTTCCAATGTCGTTACAAAAGGCAAATACCTAATTTCACCTCTTCTCTGTGTTTTGAGAATATCAATGTTGTCCAAGTCTGATGGACTTTGTGGATTATATTCAAGCAAAAGGTACTTAACTGCATCTTTCTCCAGTCTCTTGAGGTAATCAGACGGAACATTGTCTGGCTCGACCAACACAGGCTCATTCGTTAAACGATATGCCTTGGGATTACCCCAATAGTGGAACAACAGATACTTCACGCTCTTATACGCTGCCAACTGTTCATCTTTCAGCATGGCCTCCTTGATTCCAATTGCAATCTTTCCAGCAGACTCGGTTTTCTGACGAGCACCACTGCCAATAGCGTACATCAGAATCAAATCCAATCTGCCACCGGTCAGTTCTTCTTTCTTTGTGTCAGGAAGGTCGACAGGAATGCTTCCATAGATAAAGATGTCTTCTGCTGCCATCTGTGGCCCGAATTCCACATCTTCGTAACGATGCAATGAAATGACGGTCGCATCACGCTGCTCCGCATCATACCCCGCTGCCTCCAGTTCTGTTATATTCATACCCGTAACAAACAGGTACATGTCAATTACAATACGAAGTGCGGCATCCACTTCCTGCTCAGAAATATGTATGCTACCGTGCGACTCTTCATTTCGCAGTTGCCTAACCATTGTAAGCCGCTGATAGAATTCCTGAAATGCCGGATTCGGATTATTCTTCAATCCTCTCAGTGCAGGGAATGCAAATATCGCATTAGAGAGTGTTGCACCCTGCCCTTCCTCTTTGGCCGGAAGTTCTTCTCCATGTATCAAATAATAGAGTTTCTTTAGATACACCTCATATCGCATCAACAGCATGTCCAGATACATTCGTTTGTCAATCAGCGACAATCCTTCTGCCATACACACCATGTTTAACGACTCTTTCACCACACCATCCATGCCGTCAAGGCTTGACAGTGAAGGCGTGTCCAGCACCATGAAGAAGTTTCGAACGACCTCATTGATACTGAGCATATAGCGTGACAGGCCACTGAAATGATCAGCGAATGTCTCAATGATTCTCTGTCGGAGATTTCTCTCATTATACTCAGGACGCATCTTCCGACGGGCTAAATCCATCAGAGCTTCTATTGAAAAATCACCTGATACTGTTCCCGTTGATGTAGTGTCGTAATCGAAGTCCGACTCTCCATTTTCCACATGGTGCAAGTCTGCCAAGAAAATAGCGAACAGCTGTTCCGCATTGTCATTGAGCATCTGTTTGAAGCGCTCTACCTGAACGAAATCCGTCCGAGTCTTCAGGCTACGACGATACCTTGACTGTACTTTCTTATACTCTACAAACTTCTCGTCTTCCGTATAGTTGTCGTCCTTAGCGTAGGCACAGAATTCCTGGTCAGCCTTGATATATTGGAACATCAGACCAATTTCCTTCAGCCACAACTGCGCCTGCTCAGCAGACAGTTGCGCTGACTCATGCAATTTCTGCAAAATAGCCAGAACCTGCTCCATGCTCTTGCCTTTCGGACGTTGCGAACCAGAACCGCCACGTGGTCCAGGTTTTCCACCTCCGCCACCGCTGCCATCATCATCGACCAATGAAATACCAGGTTCTTCGTCACTGTCTATTACCTCAAACTCGTATGGCTCCTCGATATTCCGATTCGCCACTTCTCTATAGATATTGCAATAGACTTGCCAGAACTTCAAGAATACATCATCGTAATACTTGCTGTCAATCACGAAAACGTCTTGCAGCATACGGATGCTGGAGAAGTAGCACCCTACTGAATTACGAAGGTCACGGGCTGAATTTATCTCTGGCGCAAAGTCTGCATCTGTAGGCTTCAAGTCATTGTCCTCGTTATGCTTCTTTGCAGCAGTTTCTTGATTGAAGCACTGCTCAATCCAACTGCGCAGACCATATTCCATATCCAACACAAAATGTGTGTCTTCACGTTCACGCTGATAGCGAGAGTACCATTGTTGATAGGGCTCGCAGGCTTGCATCTGTCTGTAAATAAGAGCTACCAGTTTAGCTTCACCCTCTGGGTTGAAGTCAGATACGACCATGTCACAGTACTCCCTGAACGCCTGCTTGATATTGCCGACGTTCACGTTCTTCCATGAGCAATCCACGATATGACAGTCTTCCTTGTGCTTGTTGTATTTGCGATTCACACGGCTGATGGTCTGAATGGCATTGATACCGCTGATTTCCTTGTCAAGGAACAAAGTATGCAGTTTAGGTTCATCGAAGCCAGTCTGCAACTTGTCAACCACAATAATCAATCCATTCTTCGCCTGTCGGAAGTTCTGAATCACTTTTTCTTCACTCACGCCACCATTCAATGTAGCACACGACTCATGACGCTGGTCATCACTATAGACTATGGCGATAGGAGCATCTTTGTATTTCCTGAAATCGGGTTCCTCGCATTTCTTGGCATACAGATCACGGATAACATAGAAATACCTGATAGCATTAGGAATGCTGGTTACAGCCAACATAGCCTTACCCTCACCACGAATCTTTTTATATACCAAACTTACCAAACGCTCAACAATGAAAGACGCAATCTTCTGCCTACGCTCTTCCAAATCGTAGATTTTCTGTTTCCGCAGTACGATGTCGATGTTCTCTTCATCATCTTCTTCCACTCCTTCAGGAAGTTGGAAATCAACTGGGACAGCGTATGGTATGATAACCTTTGTCGGATCCAGAATAAATCCGTCTTCTATGGCTTCACGCATCGTGTAGCAGTCGAATGGAACCCAGAAATGCTTAGTCATGGTCATTTTGAATTCACCGAACTTGCTCAGCGTCTCTTTGCTTGGTGTAGCTGTGAAACCAATAAGCAGGTTTTTCTTTACCACTGTCTGACCACCCACATTGAACGTCTGCTGTAAACGTGCGAAGATGTCAATCATCTCCTGATTGTTCTCACCTGAGTTACTGCGGTGTATCTCATCAATAAGGAATGCCACACGCATCTGCTTCAGTTTCTTTCCTGCAGCAGACAATGCGTCTTGCAGGTCGAGGAACTTCTGGATATTTACAACAATAATACGTATCTTGCTATCCAGCGCTTTGATGAAGGTATCTCTGTCAACTGCTTCTATGAACATAGACTTGTCAATGTTCATGTTCATCATCATGGTGTCCAACTGGTCGCGCAACTGCAACCTGTCAACAACTATCATTACCTTGTCATAGGCAAGCTCGCCCTCATATCGGTAGCCTTTCAGCTGCAAGGCTGTCCAACCGATAATGTTGCTCTTGCCAAAGCCCGCAGCATACTGCATCAGCAACGAATATACATATTTGTTATTGCAATAGCGTTCGCGAAGCAGGATATACTCTTCTATCTTCGGTCCAGGGATGCCCAATGCCTGCATCTCCTTGCGCAGTTTGTTGATATAGAAGTCGGGCTCTTTCTCATGATCCAGCATTTCCTGAATGCGCCCCATAATCTTATCACACCCGAACTTCTGTTTCGGGCGTGGGGCAATGAGATGACCTGTATTAGACGTGCGCTCTTTGACTCCGTTCTTTTTTACGTATTTGTATTCGATGAAATTGTAGTAGAGAATCTCCTTCTCTATCATCTTCTTGGAGTACAAAGCTCGCATCACTTCCTCAAAGCGTTGCTTCTCATCCTGTGTCAGGGAACTGACAGGATAGGGCTTGAAAGTTTCAAGAATTAGCGGAGTCAGTTCGTCAAATGTCTTTGGCGATTCACCAGCAAAGCCCTGATGTGCAATGTCGAAGAACTGGCCTATGCCTCGCATCACATAGGTCTCGTTACAGTCGCTTGCTGTCAGATGAATGGCTTTATCATAGATAGCCATCAACTCCTTGCGTTGTTTCATCACTTGTGGATCGCAACGTTCCTGTTCTGTCAGAGCCTTTACTGTAGCCAGATAGTCTTTTGCCACTTTCTGGCGTCCGTTGTCGCGGGCTGTCTGTCCTTTGGTTACAGACTTTAGCTCCATATAGCCCAGATATATACCGTTCAGGAAGAACATCACGTCGGGACGGATGCCATACAACTTTGTGTCATCCACCTTTAGCGTATGACTCGATTCTTCTACAGCACAGAAAATGTTCTGATTGAATTCTTCATCTCCTTTCAGTTCTGTACCCGACACATAGAACAGCCACACCTTTTCGCCTTCAAATGTAATGGACTTGTTTCTATTGATGAAGATGGCTACATTCTGTGAATCTAAAAGCGATTCCTTCACCTTGTCTTTCAAGGCCGTTTGCAGCTTCTGCTCATCATTTCCGAACTTCTTTAGCAGACGCGCCCATGTGTCGGGCTGGCTATTCCTTACAAACTCGCCCATAACAGAAGGGATAAACAAATCGTTGCTTACAACGATGTTGCTTACACTACGATAACCCAAGCCACCTTGCTCTTCAAGGCGACAAAGGTATTCCATCACATACTCATGCTGTATCTTCAGTTCGTTCATACGCAGATGCTTTTACTTGTTGATTTCGTTATATAGTGCCAGCCCCTTCACTGTCAGCAGATATTTTTGACGAGGATGACGAGGCTTATCTGGATAAAGTATGCGGACATAACCCTCTGAAATTGCAGGATTAAGGTTATATTCCAGAAAATTCATTCGGTCTTTAAGCCCTAATTTCTCAAGCATTTCCCTGATTGATAATTGTTCGTTTCCAATTACCTTGATTAGACGTATAATCAAAGCGTTGTCAGTATGGAGCATGCCCTGCACTTGAGGAGTACTTGAGGGGGTACTTGAGGGGGTACTTGAGGGGGTGTTCTCTGGCATCTTCCACTCTTCGGGCGGGTTTATCATCATATAACGGTTTTTCAGCGTATTGTTCTCGCCTAACAACAGGTTACGGAAGAAACGTACCAGAAACAATGACTCATAATTAATTCCTTTATTCAAATTGCGGTAGTTGGCGCGTACCAGTGCATTGCGAAAATACCATGAATGACGTTCAAACAGGTCGTTGTTTACGCTGAATCCTTGTGAGCGCAGGTACTTGATGGTGAAAATGGCAGTGGTACGTGTATTTCCTTCGCTAAATGGATGTATCTGCCACAGACCAGATATGAATTTTGCCAGATGCTCCACCATCTGGTCTTTATTCAATCCCGTATAATCAAACAGTCGCTCTTGTTCCAGGTCGTATTCTACAGCCATTTGCAAATCCTGCCAGCGTCCATAAAGCACAGAATCGCCTCGCAGCACCCACTCCTTTTTTGAGATGTCGTAGTCGCGGAATCGTCCGGCATGCTTAAACACACCTTCAAAAATGGCACGATGAATAGCTGCAAATCCAGCAACGCTATAGGTAAAAGCGTCTGTCTGGAGAAGTTTCGAGATGTTACTCGACACACGATCTGCCTCTTCCTTTTCTGCGTCGTCATCGTCGTGGATGGTTTTCTTGATGTAGTATTCCTTTACCAGTTCGCGTGCTTCGTCGATGGTGATTTCACCCTCAATATTCCTGCGGGCGGTCTGCTGCAGGTATTCCGAGGTTTTCAACCCATCCACAGCCTGCAAGCCAATAGCCACACGCCAAGCCTCAGCCCTCTCCTTCTTCTGGGGCTCACCTTGGCGTATATACTCGTCGAAATTGATATACTGTTCGTTCTCGTTCATACGCAAGTATATTTTATACGGCACGCTGACCAGTTATAACTTCGTTTATCAATGCTCGCTTTAATCGCTTTGAGGCGTCAATCTGCTTTCCGATGTTCTCAATAGCAGTGTCAATCTTATTGCACTTATCATCGAGATATTCTATTATTCTAGTTTGTTCCTCAATAGAAGGAATTGCTATTTCGAATGCAATAAGCTTGTCTCTTTGCAACTCCGTTTGGTTAGTAGAACCTTTGGCCATGCATGAATTTATCATATTATAGCCAATTGAAAGTAGATAATACAGGAACTTCACACAGAATGTTTTCTTTGGGCTTCGTACAATTGTGACATGCGTATCAGCATAGAATTTTTCATTCTCATTGTTAAAGAAGTATAGCTTTCCCAATATGCCTCCTCCCGTAGAAGCTACCAACAAATCTCCATTCTCAATCTTTGATTCTGGCTTCATGTAAGACGAATATCGCACAACTTCATGATTAATACAACCAGAACTAAACACCGCTTGATTCATCACAGGGAAGT
>JBGUGY010000375.1:0-5267 GCA_045111775.1 Bacteroidaceae bacterium
TAGTCATCTTTCCGAAGAAATACTTTACGTTTGGCTTTATGACCATGAGCGCGCCGAGTCCGTCCCACAGATTGTCGAGGGCGAACAGAGCCTTTGAGCCCTTTCGGGTGCTCTGATACTCGAGCGTTACGAAGCTTCTGCCCAACTCGATGGTGTAAGGCATGTAGTCGCGCATGAACTTGTCGGAGAAGTGGAACAGATGGGCTGTTGCCATCTTCGGCTGATTGTTGGCATCAACCTCTACTTCGTTTCCGAGAATATATCTGTATCCGCCAATAATCTCCTCGGCCTCCGGATTCCACACAATAAGCTGCTTGCACGGGTTATCCATCGTGTCGAACTCGTCGAGGTCCATAGCCTTGCCTGTTCCGCCGCCGGCAGCACGGAATGCAATCTCGCGCAGACGGCCAATTTCCTTCACCACATTTGGCGAGTCAAACCATGTAACAACATAAATCTCGTTGTTGCTCTTATTCGTGAAGCGCAGGCGCTTTTCCTCGGTAAGCTCTTGTTTGAGGACTTCTCTTGGTATCGGATCTATTATTTTCTCTTCCATCACTTTTTATCTGAAACGGTTATGGTTGTTTTTATATTAAAGTTTGTAGACTATGTCTTTTACATATTCGGCCCATTGCGCCGGAGTGCGGCTCTTGTCGAATGTCTGGTAAGGTATAGGCTTGCCAAACGTAACCTTGTATGTCTTGTGTCTGTTCTTCATCATCTCGTCGGCAAGGAAGAGCATGGCAAGATTGAACTTGAGTCCGAGCATCTTGCAGATGTTGGCCAGATTGTAGAAGAACTGCGAGTTGTGTCCCTCGAAATGTATTGGGATTACATCGCGCTGAGTCTCGATGCTCTTAACCACGAATGTCTTCTTCCAAGGCAGGTCGCGAATCACGCCTTTCTGCTTGCGCGAGCAGAGTCCGGCAGGGAACATCAGCACGTTGGAGTCTGACTTGAACACGCCCTCTACTATTGCAGGGAACTTCTTGCTCTGGTTTCCGGTCTTGTTAATACCCACGAAGAGCGGAGCCAGCGGCTTGATGTTCATCAGCAAGTCGTTTACAAGATACTTTATCTTATAATCATACTGATGTCCGATAACCGCGCCCAGAGCCACGCCGTCTATTCCGCCGAGCGGATGGTTGCTCACGAAAGTGAAGTTACGTCCGTCGTGAGGAAGGTTTTCGAGTCCTTTTATATCGAGTTTGATGTCGAGGAACTCAAGGCAGTCGTCGAAGAAGTCGACACCCGTGTCGTGTCCCTTTTCCATCAGGAAAACATTAAGTTCGTCTTGGTGAAGAATACGCTTTAACCATGAAACGACAAAACCGGGAATGAACTTAGCCTTGCTTCCCATTTTGTTTTGCAGAATCTTCTCTACATCCAATTTTAATGATTCATCTTCCATCTGTACAAATTATAATCTGCAAATATAATTTATTCTTTTCTATTTATAAACAACTTTTTTGTTCTTTTTGTAAAGAATGTTTTAGAAGCCGTATATTTGCTTCAGTTTCTTCTGCAACGCCGCTCCGCGCAGTCCGGTGGCTACGATTTTACCGTCACCGTCTACAAGAACGGTGTACGGAATGGAGTTTACGTCGTACTTGCTGGCTGCCGTACTCTTCCATCCCTGAAGGTCGGAAAGTTGCGGCCATGTCATCTCGTACTTCTCTATCGCCCTTTTCCAGGCATCCGCCTTGAAGTCGAGCGATACGCCCACAATCTGGAATCCCTTCTTGTGATACTTGTCGTATGCCTCTTTTATGTTTGGCATCTCGCGGCAGCACGGACCGCACCACTAAGCCCAGAAGTCAATAAGGACGTAGTTTTTCTTACCTTTCTTTACATATTCCCTGAACGAATGTTCCTTTCCCGAAACATCCTTCAGCTTAAAATCTGTATATTTAGCCTGAGCCGAGCATAACATAACGGTTAGCGCGGCAAATAATGACAAAAACAACCTCTTCATTTACAAAATTCTTTCTACTTGTTACAAATGTGCCGTCAAAGATAACATTTCTTATGTTTCGAGCCAAAGAAAACACGAAAAATATATATAACTAAATATTAAATCAATACTTTAAGAAAACAAAATAAAGAGCCTATAAATCAAAGGCATAATATTTTCAACAAAATGTTGATAAAAATATTAAAAATATTTTGTTTTTTATTGTTTCAAATTCAATTCATTTATTTAATTTTGGCGCTTGAAAGTAAAATCTGCACATGACTGAAAACATAACATATCACGTCCCGGTTCTGTTGGCTCAGAGCATCGAGGGCATGAACATAAAGCCAGACAGCATCTGCGTTGACGTTACGTTTGGCGGCGGCGGGCACTCGAAGGAGATTCTGAAGCATCTTTCGGCCGAGGGACATCTGTACAGTTTCGACCAAGATGCCGATGCCGAACGCAACATTATCGACGACGAGCGATTCACGTTTGTGCGAAGCAACTTCAGATACCTGCACAACTTTATGAGATATCACGGCGTGGAGCAGATTGACGCTCTGCTTGCCGACCTCGGTGTGTCGTCGCATCATCTCGACGACTCGGAACGCGGATTCTCGTTCAGGTTCAGCGGTCCGCTCGACATGCGCATGAACAAGCGCGCCGACATGACTGCCGCCGACATAGTGAACGGATACAAGGAAGAGGACTTGGCTAACATCTTCTACCTCTACGGCGAGCTAAAGAACGGACGCCAGCTTGCGCAGAAGATTGCAAAGGCAAGGACTTCGGAAAAGATAGAGACAACAGAGCAGTTTCTCGAGATAATAAAACCGCTGTTCGGCAGGGAGAGAGAGAAGAAAGAACTTGCCAAGGTGTTTCAGGCATTGCGAATAGAGGTGAACCACGAGATGGATGCGCTGAAGGAAATGCTGCAATCGGCGGCGCGCGACCTGAAGCCCGGCGGACGACTGGTGGTGATAACATACCACTCGCTCGAAGACCGCATAGTAAAGAACATGATGAAGACGGGCAACGTTGAGGGAGTTGTTGAGAAAGATTTCTTCGGAAAGGTGAACACGCCGTTCAAACTCATAAACAAAAAGGTAATCGAGGCGGATGCCGACGAAATTCAGCGCAACCCACGAAGCCGAAGCGCAAAACTGCGAATAGCAGAAAAACTATAGCCATGGCAGATAAAGATAAACAGAAAAAAGAAAGCTTATTCAGACGACTCGCTAAGCATCTGCTAAAGAACAAGGAACTGAGCGATGACGAAAAGGAGGTTCTCGCCGCCACCGACAAATATATCGACGACGAAAAGGAGAACGACAAGCCCATAACGCTGAAGAGCGTGCTGGGAGGCGACATTCTAACAACCGCCTTCTTCAGAAACCAACTCGGACTGCTCATCGTCATCGGCATCTGCATGATGCTCTACGTTGCCAACCGCTACGAATGCCAGAGGCTTCAGATTCAGATAAGCGACTTGCGACAGGAGCTAAAGACGCTCGAGTTCGACGCCATCTCGGTTTCGAGCAAACTGACCGAGGCTACAAGGCAGTCGAAGATTGAAAACATTCTGAAAAAAGATACCGCTAACACGCTGAGGACAGCAATGTCAGCCCCATACAAACTCAAAAAGGAAGATTTCGAATAACCCATGCCACAGTTAGAGTACAAGAACATCAGATTAGGATATGTCATATTCACCGTACTGGTGATTATGGCATTTGCTTGTATTCTTGCCAAGGGCGCATACATCATATTTGCCGAGGGCGAATATTGGGAACAGGTGGCAAGCCGACTGAAAAAAGAAGGCATCGTTGTTACGCCACGACGCGGAAGCATCTACTCTGCCGACGGCAAACTGCTTGTGAGCAACCTGCCCGAATACAAAATATACTTCGACTTCGAGGCTGGCGGACTGCACAAGGATTCGGCCCTCGTTGACAGCATGACACTCATCTGCCGCGGACTGCACCGAATAATGCCCGACAAGAGCGAAGAAGAATTCCGCCGCGACTTCCGCATAGGCCGAAGCCGACGCAACAAGGACGGAAAGCTGTCGCAACACTATCTGCTCTATCCGCGCCGAATAACATACGAACAGTACAACGAGATAAAGAAACTGCCCGTATTCAAATGGTCGCAATACAAAGGCGGATTCATTGCCGAGACTTTCCAGATGCGAAAGAAAGTGTACGGCGAACTAGCAAGCCGAACGCTGGGCGGCATCTACGCCGACAAGGATTCGGCACGATTCGGCCTTGAACTTGCCTACGACTCTCTGCTGCGCGGCGCGAAAGGTCTGAGCCACCGCCAGAAGGTGATGAACAAGTTCCTAACCCTCATCGACGAGCCGGCAATCGACGGATTCGACCTCGAAACAACCATCGACGTAAGCATGCAGGACATCTGCGAGAAGGCACTCATCGACGAGATGAAACTCATTGGCGGAGAGGAAGGTATGGTAATCTTGATGGAGGTTGAGACAGGCGACATCAAATCTATCGTAAACCTTACGCATTGCAAGGGCGACGGCAAATATCACGAGGTTAAGAACAACTGCCTTGCCGACCTTATGGAGCCGGGCTCGACATTCAAGACGGCTTCGCTGATGATTGCGTTCGAGGACAGCGTGGTGAGCTTTAACGAGACAATCGATACCGGAAACGGCATCTACAATATGTACGGTCGCGAGATGAAAGACCATAACTGGGAGAAGGGCGGCTACGGAAAGATAAGCGTTCCGCGAATAATGCAGGTTTCATCTAACATCGGAATAGCCCGCATAATAGACGACCACTACCACAACAATCCGCAGAAATTCATCGACGGATTGTACCGCATCGGCATCGGAAGCAACCTTCACATGCCAATTCCGGGCGCAGCAAGTCCGCGCATAAAGCAGCCAAATCAGAAGGGCTGGTACAAGACAACGCTCGGCTGGATGTCTATCGGATACGAAACACAGCTGCCGATAATAAACACTCTGGCATTCTACAACGCCATTGCCAACAACGGAAAGCTGGTAAAGCCGCGACTTCTGAAAAGCGTGAAGAAAAACGGCAAGATAGTAGAAAAGATGCCTGTCGAGGTTATACAAGAGCGAATATGCTCAGAGCCTACTCTGAAGAAGATTCAGATTATCCTGCAAACCGTGTGCGACATGGGCTCGGGCGAGAAGGCTAAGACGAGCGACTTCCTCGTGGCAGGAAAGACGGGAACGGCACAGATTGCCAACCCGAACGGAAAAGGATATATCTGGGACGACGGAATACATCACTACATGTGCAGTTTCTGCGGA